>JBGPKK010000045.1:0-28894 GCA_041485905.1 Vicinamibacteria bacterium | reverse complement strand
GCTAGCCGGACATGGAACGACTGACGAAGCTGACCGTCCTTGTCTCGGCGATGTGCGCCGTGTCTCTGCTCGCGTACCTCGTGGGCCGAGGATACTCGCAGATATTCAACACCACGGTCGTGGCGTTTGTTGCTGCCGTCGCGTTATCAATGGTCGCAGGAAACCTCGCGCTGAGCGTGATCCTGTTTCTCGCATGTCTCGTTCCGGCCCTCTTTCTCGTGCTGACCGGTGGGCCCAACTCCTGGGACTTCGTGCCGTGGCTCGCCGCCCTGCTCGGGTTTCTGATTCCGCAGAGCGTACGAACCGGATGGGCGTTTCCATCCCGCTGGAAAGCGCCGCTTATTCTGTGGACGCTCTCCCTCGCCCTGTCGTGGCCGATCGTCGGCGCACGGGAAGTGGATTTCGTTCCTGGGCTGCTGAACCACTACGACCTCTGGAGCTCGAGGGCCGGATCCGCCCCGCCCGTAACGGTGGCCTGGACCGTGAGCGTGGTGGGCATCTACGTGATCAGTTTGCTGTGGCTGAACTGGTTGTTCGCCACGTATTCGAGCGATCGCCTCCGACGATTCGAATCGCGGATTATGTGGCCGCTGTTGGCGGGCGCCCTCGTGTCGGCGGCCGCGGCTATGTATCAGTACTTCGGCCACGCCGGTTTTCTCAATCCGACGGTCTACGGCACGCTGGGGCGCGCTGCGGGGACGATGCTCGATGGGAATGCGTTTGGCACGATCGCCGCGATGTGGCTTCCTGTCACGGCCGCGCGCGCGTGTCGCCCGAACGCCTCGCAACCGTGGATCCAGACCGTCTGGCTGATGCTGTTGATCATCTTCGGCATCGCCATCTGGGCCACAGGCTCTCGCACGGCGCTCCTGGCGGCATCGGTTGGAATAATCGTTTTCATCGTGTCTTGCCGCCGGTCACTGTTCGTCAATCGGACCAAGATGCTGATCGCCGCTGGGACGCTCGCCGTTGCGATCATCGTCGGCATCTTCGTCGGATCCACGCCGGTCATGTTGCAGCGCTTCCAATTGCTTGTGCCGGATCTCTCCGTCCGGACACTCGGCGCTGCGCTGCACGAGTTATGGGACCGTAATCGATACGGCGCGGCGGCCGTGCGCATGATCGCGGAGCATTCGCTGGTCGGCGTCGGCGTCGGCGGTTTCCATGTGCAAGTCCCCGATGCCGCCTACCTCAACGGCTATGTCGGGCAGCCGTCAGACAATGCTCAGAACTGGTTTCGGCACCAGTTGGCCGAGCTCGGGATCCTCGGCAGCGCCGGTTGGCTGGCGTTCAGCGCCACATTCGTATGGCTCCTGCTGCGGCGTCGCGGTACCGACGAGGAGCCTCTGACAGCAGGCGGGGCCAAAGGTGCCATCTGCGGCGTAGGCGTGGCGTCTCTGCTCGGCATGCCGACTCAGAGCCCGACCGTCCTCGTCACGTTTCTGGCGTTGACGTTCTGGTGGGTGACGCTGACCGGGACGCCCGCAGAGGAAGCGACATCGCGGCTCGGCACGCGTCAGTGGGCCGTCATTGGGGCGATCGTCGGCTGTTTTCTCGCTGGTACCGCGTACGCGGCGTGGACCGAGCTTCGTCCGCCGTACCGCGCGCTTCGCGCCGACTGGAAATACCAATACGGCTTTCACGACGACGCGGAGAACAAAGAGCTGCGCTGGACGGAGGGCAAGGCCGTCGACGTGTTTCCCATCGACCAACCGAATGAGTATCGCTGGCTGAAACTCGTGATCGGCGCGGTGGCTCCCGACGCCAGCCAGCGGCCGGTGGACGTCAGAGTGTGGCGCGACCACGAGATCATTGTTCGCGTGACCCGGCGCAGCGATGTGCCGAGGACTTGGTACGTGGCCGTCCCGAAGGCCCGCAAGATGATGATGATGCAGGTCGAGGTCAGCCGCACGTGGCGCCCTGCGGACTACGGGCGGGGAACTGACCTGCAAACGCGCGGCGTGGCCGTGGGAAAGTGGACGTTTGTGTACGATCCGCCGAAAGGCGAGTTCCTGATCCCGGTTACCGGCGAGCGATGACGGCGTAGTCCATCGACGAGAACAGACGCGCGTTCAACTTGTCGGCGTGCGCATTGACGGCCGCCACCAGCTGCGCGATATCCGGATCTTGCGTCATTGACGACACGCGATCGAGCCGATCGACGGCGCGAATCGGCGCACGAAACTGCACGTCGACGCTCGTGAAGCCGCTGCTCTGCACGAGATACCGCAGCGTGTCCGGATGAAGCGCTTGCCGGTGCGTGACGTCCCTGATGTAACAATCGAAAAACGCCATCCAGCACGCCGGGTTGATCGTTTCGAGCACCAGGGGCGCGCCCGCGCGCAGCTTGTGGTGGGCGGTTTCGAGGAACCGCAGCAGGTATCCGGGCTCGAAGTGCTCGACCACCTGCACCGCAGCCAGCCCGCCGAGACCGCCGTCTTTCTGGCGTTCGAGAAATCGAAGCGCGTCATCACGCTCGACGTCGAGTCCACGCGCGCGGCACAGTTCCACCATCGCGGCGTTGGAATCCACGCCGCGGGCGATGACTCCGTGCTGCCGCAGCAGGTCGAGCAGCTCGCCGCGACCGCAGCCGATGTCGAGCACGTCGGCGGCCCCCTTGAAGATCGGCAGGTAATCCTCGACGCGCGTCCGGATGTCTTCCTGTGAGCCGCGGAAGCGATCCTCGAACCCGACGTAGGTGACCGAATCGACGTTCGCGCTGAACGCGGCGGGCGACGGTGCGATGGCCGCCGGGCCGCGCTGTGCGCGTTCCGATCCCGCTCCGTGCAGGCCGTTCATCTCCCGCTTCAGCGCCAGGAGCCGCTGTTCGGCCAGCAGGAGACGCTCGCGCAGATCGCTGAAGCCCGCGAGACGGTCCCTGGTGTCAATGTAGCTCGTGATCGTCTGCAGGTACTGGACCAGCCGCGATTCGAATCGAACGAGCGCCTCGAACTCGCGGCGCGCCACGTCGAGCAGCCGGCTGGCTGCCACCTGAACCTCTTGGTGCGCCGCGACATTCCGGTTGATGTGGTCGACGAGGTTCGCGTTGAACCGCTGCTGCGCCT
This sequence comes from Vicinamibacteria bacterium, assembly GCA_041485905.1. Taxonomy (GTDB): domain Bacteria; phylum Acidobacteriota; class Vicinamibacteria; order Vicinamibacterales; family CAVVIG01; genus JAHFUI01. Next base: position 25,829 of record JBGPKK010000045.1, on the reverse strand, counting down.
CCATGGGCGGGCCGACCAGACGCCAGATAAAGCCGCGCAGCCGACCCTTGAGCGATCGATCGATTGGCCAAGGACCGTCTGGCAGGATCGTCCACGCCAGATTGATCGGCGTCACGCATTCGTCGTCGTATCGCTTCGGCGGGTCGGGGAAGGCGGGGACGTCCTGGATCGCGCGATCGACCGCGGTCAGCGCGGCGTTGTACAGACGATCGGCCTCGAGCCGCTCCCGCTCAAGGCGGGCAAGCAGATCCTCGAGCGGCTGTTCCGGCATGGCGCCGCCTCTCATCTGGTCATCGGATCGTCTCGTCATCTGGTCATTGATTTGAAGATGGACTACCAAATGATCAGATGACGAGATGACCCGATGACCAGATTCACCGTCCGACCAGGCCTTCGATCGGGCTGCTGGCGCTGGCGTACGCCTTCCGTGGAATGCGTCCGGCGAGGTAGGCGAGACGGCCGGCGCGAACGGCGAGCTTCATCGACTCGGCCATCGCCACCGGATCCTGCGCGCCCGCAATGGCGGTATTCATCAGCACCCCGTCCGCGCCGAGCTCCATGGCCAATGCGGCGTCGGACGCCGTGCCCACGCCGGCGTCCACGATGAGCGGGACGCGCGCGAGCTCGCGGATGATCCGCAGGTTGTTCGCGTTCTGAATGCCGAGGCCCGATCCGATCGGCGCGCCGAGCGGCATGATGGCCGCCGCGCCCGCGTCCTGAAGCTTGCGGCAGACGACCGGATCGTCGGTCGTGTAGGGCAGCACGATGAATCCCTCGCGCACCAGAATGCTTGTGGCCTCGAGCAGCGCGGCATTGTCGGGAAATAGTGTTTTCTCGTCGCCGATCACTTCCAGCTTGACCCAGTTCGACAGACCCGCTTCGCGGCCCAGACGCGCGGTGCGCACGGCCTCGTCGGCCGTGTAGCAGCCGGCGGTGTTCGGCAGCAGGGCGTACTTCGAGGTGTCGATGTAGTCGAGGAGCGATTCCTCTCTCTTTGCTCGCGGGGCCCCACCCCCGCTCGCTCGCGCTGCGCCGCTCGAGGACCCGCTATGCTCGCGCGGGCCGCGGGCGCTTGACCAATCCGAGATGTTGACGCGCCTGACGGCGACGGTAATCATGTCCGCGCCGGATGCCTCGTGCGCGCGGACCATGAGGGCCGGCGACGAGTACTTGCCGGTGCCGACGATGAGCCGCGAGGAAAAGGTGCGATCCGCGATGATCAGGTTGTCCGGTTGCATAGTCTGTCCGCCGCCCACGAAATTGACGATTTCGATGCGATCGTCGGCCTTGACGATCGTGTGGTCGAACGCCGCGCGCTTGAGCACGACGAGGTTGTGCTCGACAGCAATCCGGCGTGGGTCGATGTCGAGCCGCGCGAGCAGCTCGGTGACGGTCAGCGGCCCCTCGATCTCGAACGGCTCGCCATTCAGCGCGATTTTCACGAGATCGCGATTCATTCTAGCCCACATCTGGACGGCGCCAGCGACTCCTGTGGCGCAGGACTTCCTGCGTTACAAACTGGCATGATGGAGGCATGGTGCCCGACAGCGAGGTCCTCGTATCGTGGTACCGCCGCAACCGCGAGCGGTCCCGTGCGCTGTTCGATCTGTTGAGCGACGCTGCCTACTACAGCCAACCGATTGCGCTGCGTCATCCGATCGTTTTTTATGCGGGGCATCTGCCGGCGTTCAGCTTCAACACGCTGGCGAAGCGAGGCCTCGGCTGCGCCAGCATCGACCCCCGTCTGGAGGCGCTGTTTGCGCGAGGCATCGATCCGGAGCCGGATATGGCGCAGGACTTTAGACCTGAAACTCTCTGGCCCACCCGCGCCGAGGTCGCCGAGTTCGTGGATGAGGCCGACCGGCGTGTGCTCGATGCGCTGGCGCATGCCGATATCGATCGACCGGGTCATCCGCTCCTCGATCGCGGAGAGGCGGTGTTCACCATCCTCGAGCACGAGGCGATGCATCAGGAGACTCTGCTCTACCTGTGGCATCGTTTGCCCTTCGATCGGAAAAAGCGTCCTCCCGCTTACGTCCCCGCGGTGAACGGACGCGTTCCCCGGCGCGAATGGATGGAAATACCGAAGGGCGCCGCCACGCTCGGTGTCGCTCGCGACGCGGTTCGTTTCGGCTGGGACAACGAGTTCCCGTCCTGCACCGCCGACGTTCCGGCTTTCGCAATCGAACAGCACAACGTCAGCAACGCACAATTCCTCGAGTTCGTGGACGCAGGCGCTTACCGGACACGTGACTGGTGGAGGCCCGACGACTGGCAGTGGATTCAAGCGGATCGCATTCAGCATCCAGCCTTCTGGGAGCGCGAAGATGGCCGTTGGTATTGGCGCGGCATGTTCGAGCGGATGCCCTTGCCGATGTCGTGGCCCGTCTATGTCAGCCACGGGGAAGCCGCCGCGTACGCACGCTGGCGCGGCGATCGTCTTCCGACCGAAGCCGAGTATCAGCGGGCCGCCTTCGGGTCCCCGACCGGCGAGCGTCGGTATCCATGGGGAGATGTCGAGCCGTGCGATGCGCACGGCCTGTTCGATTTTTCGAGCTGGGATCCCGAGCCGGTAGGCACCCGTCCCCGGGGCGCGAGCGCCTGGGGCGTCCAAGATCTGGTCGGCAACGGCTGGGAGTGGACGAGCACGCCGTTTGCGCCATTTCCAGGATTCCGTCCCATGGCTTCGTATCCTGAGTACTCCGCCGACTTTTTCGACGGCCAGCACTACGTCATGAAGGGCGCGTCGCCGGCCACGGCGCGCGAACTGATCCGTCCCACGTTCCGCAACTGGTTCCGGGCGCAGTATCCCTACGTCTACGCGACGTTCCGCTGCGCAAAAAGCCTCCAATGACCAACCAGACGACGACACGCTCTCACGCGTCGGCCCGTCATCAGACCTTCGCAGACGAGGTCCAGTATTACTTGAGCCTGCAGCCGCGCCAGCTGCCGTCGCGCTACTTGTACGATGCGCTCGGTTCAGCGCTGTTCGAGGCGATCTGCCGGTTGCCCTGGTATCGAATTACTCGAGCGGAAACCCGTCTGCTTGCCGCACATCGCCGCAGCGTGTTCGATCGGCTCGATCCTCTGACACGGCTCGTGGAGCTCGGGCCGGGAAGCGGCGAGAAGCTCGTGACGGTCATTGGCCCTGGGGACCCTGGGGGCCCTGGGAACGACGACCAATCGCGCCCAGCGCGGCTGGATGTCCATCTTGTCGATGTCTCGCCGGCCGCGCTGGCGGCTTCGAGCCGCAGCGTCGGCGCGCTGGACGGCGTCACCGTGGCCACGCATCGAGCGTCGTATGAAGCCGGGCTGGCCGAGGCTGTTTCCGAGACGCAGGGAGGCGGCCGGACACTCGTGCTGTTCCTCGGATCGAACATCGGGAACTTCGATCCGCCCGGCGCGGATGCATTTCTGCGTGGCATTCGATCCGCGCTCGACAGCGAGGATGCGTGCCTGATCGGCGCCGATCTCGTCAAGGACGAGCGCGAATTGATTCTGGCCTACGACGACCCGCTGGGCGTGACGGCCGCCTTCAATCGCAATCTGCTGGTGCGCATCAATCGCGAGCTGGGTGGCGACTTCAATCTCGACGCTTTCACGCACCGCGCCGTCTGGAACGCCGAACAATCGCGCGTGGAGATGCACCTCGTGAGCCTCCGGCGTCAGCGCGTCAGGGTCGCCGCGGCTGGCCTGGAGTTCACGATGGAAAAGGGCGAGTCGATCTGGACGGAGAGCTCGTACAAATATCAGCCTGCCGCGATCGTCACGATGCTCGAGGGGGCGGGATTCCGCCTCGTCGAACAATGGGTGGATGGGGAGGCCGGCTTCGCGCTGACCTTGTCGCAGGTTACTTGACGTCGCGCAGGTTGAGGTCGAACGACCCGAGCGGCAGCTCGCCCTGCACTTTCATTGGCAGCCGCCGCGCGTCGTCGGAAATCCACAGCGCGACGTTCCGGCCCTGAGCCCTGCCCGCGGCGTCGAAGATCCCCAGCCTGAGCTTCCAGGCACTCGTTTCGCCGAAGGGCGTCTTCACGCGCTCGCTGGGTCCGATATCCACCTGCAGCTTGTAGTTCGACCCATCATCGCTCACCGGCATCGTCATGCGATCGCCCGCTTTCAGCGGGACGACGCGCAGGACGTACATCGCCGACAGCGCGTCCTGCGTGAAGGGGGGCACCGTGAACGTGTCCCTGGCGGTGCCGGTCGACTGGTATTCGAAGAACGCTTTGTGCGCGGCGTGATCGAAGCGCGTCACCTTGAAGCGGTGCCGGCTGCCTTCCTCGCTGTAGACGGATCCGCGCTGCGGCAGGAGCGTGTAGCTGTCGAGCAGCGTGTCCAGTTTGTAGTAGAGCGAGTACAGCTTGGAGACGAGCGCCGTCGGCCGTCCTTCGGCGACGATGTAGTACGCGTTGGAGTTGAAGGAGGGCTTCTTTTCCTTGACCGTTGTGACGGCGGTCCCGGCCGTGACGAATGACGACCAGGACACGTCGTAGGTCAGCGTCTCGCCGATCTTGAACGGTACGGCACGCTCGGTGCGCGGCGCAGAGGGACGGGCCGGGGCTGCGGGCCCTGGGGGCGCTGTCGGAATTGACGGCCGCGCGCCCGATCGCTGCGCGACGAGCAGTGAGGGCCCGGACGCGATCAGCGTGAGCGCCACGACGATGAGCTGTTTCATGCGTTACCGAAAATCGTAGCTGTCGCGTCCCGTCGTCGTCAAGGATTGGAAGCCAATGCGGTTATGATTCTCAGACGCTCACGAGCGGGACAAAGTCTGAATGCGCATCGCAGTGCCCAGAGAGACCGCTCCAGGTGAGCGGCGCGTGGCCCTCGTGCCGGAATCGTGCAAGAAGTTGATTCAGGCCGGCTACGAGATCTCCGTCGAATCACAGGCCGGCGAGGCCGCAGGCTTCCCGGACGCCGCGTATCGCGAGCTCGGCGTCGTGGTGGAACCGGATCCGTCGGCGCTTCTCGGCTCCGCCGATCTCGTGCTGAAAGTCACCGCACCGAGCGTTGCCTCACCGCGCGACGAGACCGGGTGGATGCGGCCGGGCACGATCTACGTCGGATCCCTGATGCCGCTCAGAAATCTCGACGCGGTGCGCGCGCTCGCCGAGAAGAACATCACCGCGTTCGCGACCGACGCCATTCCACGGACCACGCGCGCGCAGTCGATGGACACGCTGTCGTCGATGGCCAACATCGGCGGCTACAAGGGCGTGCTCCTTGCCGCGTCCGAGCTCAATCGGTATTTTCCGATGCTGACGACCGCGGCCGGAATGGTGTTTCCGGCCAGAGTGTTCGTGATCGGCGCCGGCGTGGCCGGACTTCAGGCCATCGCGACCGCGCGGCGACTCGGCGCCAACGTCGTGGCGACCGACGTGCGGCCGGAAGTGAAGGAACAGATTGAGAGCGTGGGCGCGAAATACGTCGGCATCGAGCTGCAGGAAAGCGCGGCCGCCGGGGGCGGGTATGCGAAGGAGCTGTCAGAGGCGGATCGCCGCCGCCAGAGCGAGCTGCTGGCGCAGGAATGCGCGCATTCCGATGTGGTGATCACGACGGCCCTCATCGGCGGGGTGTTCGCGCCGCGGCTGATCACCGCCGATACCGTCAGAACCATGAAGGCGGGATCGGTGATCGTCGATCTTGGTGCCGACGGCGGTGGCAACTGCGAGCTCTCGAAACCTGGGGAAACGGTGCGTGTCGGCGGCGTCACCATTCTCGCACCGGTCAATCTGCCGGCGACGATGCCGTTTCACGCGAGCCTGCTGTTCTCGCGGAACCTGACGGCGTTCGTACTGGCGTTCACGAAAGACAAGGCGTTTCAGCTCGACTTCGCCGACGACATCCAACAGGGCGCGCTCATCACACATGATGGGGAAGTGAAGCACGCGCGGACGCTGGAAGCGCTGCAGAGGTCTACGGATTGACCGTCAGGACCAGCGGGGACGCCCCTCACACCGAGGCCGGGAGTCTACGCTCGAGGCCGAGGGACAGCGAAGCACTGCCAGCGAGCGGGGGCAGCCTTGAGCTAGATGCGTGGGGGTGGGGCCCCACGCGAGTAAGATGCGCCCCGCGAGAAAGAAATTAATGGACTTCTGGCCAACGGTATACGTCTTCGTGCTTGCCTCGTTCATCGGGCTTGGCGTCATCCGGCGGGTGTCCCGGCTGCTTCACACGCCGCTGATGTCGCTCACAAACGCGATCTCGGCCATCGCCGTGGTGGGCTCGATCCTGGTGACCGGGGGAGATTACCCGCTGCGGATCCGCATCCTCGGCGCCATTGCGCTCTTCGCCTCGATGACCAACATCGTCAGCGGGTTCCTGATTACGGACCGGATGCTGAAGATGTTCAAGGCTCCCGGCACGCGCGGTGAGGCACAGCGCTGATGCCGTACGGCCTCAGTCAGCTCGCCTACATAATCGCTTCCGCGTGCTTCATCTTCGCGCTCCACTGGATGAACACGCCCGAGACGGCGCGCAAGGCCGTCTGGGCCGGAGTGGCCGGCACGGCCATCGCGGTCGGCGCCACCTGGGCGTCGCCGACGGTCGGCCATCATCTCTGGATCATCCTGGCGATCGCCGCGGGATTCCTCGTGGGCGTTCCGCTCTCGAAAGTCCCGCTCACCGCCGTACCGCAGCGGACGGCACTGTCCCACGCGTTTGGGGGACTCGCGGCCGGTCTCGTCGGGACCGCGGAGTATTACCTGCAGCGGTCGGAGGGCGGCGGGACGCTGACCGCGTTTCGGATGGTGGCCCTGGTCGCCGAAGTCCTGCTCGGCTATCTCACCTTCACAGGCAGTCTGATGGCCGCCGGCAAGCTGCAGGAAGTGAAGTGGGTTCCGCAGCGTCCGGTCACCTATCCGCTGCAGAACGTCATCAACCTGCTGCTGTTCGGGATTACCGTGGCACTGGCAGCGGCGCTCGCGATCAATCCCGCCACCTCGTGGGGACCGGTGATCTTTCCGATCATCATCCTGCTGTCGCTGATGTTCGGCGTCCTGCTTATTATCCCGATCGGCGGCGCGGACATGCCGACCGTGATCGCGATTTTGAACTCGTATGCGGGGCTCTCCGCCGTTGCCATGGGCTTCGTGCTGGACAACAAGCTCCTGATCACGGCCGGTGCGCTCGACGGATCGAGCGGCCTGATCCTCGCGATCATCATGTGCAAGGCGATGAACCGGTCGTTTACGAACGTGCTCTTCGGCGCGTTCGGGCAAGTGCAGCAATCGAAGGCGACCGGCGAGGAGAAGGTCTACAAATCCGAAACGCCCGAAGGTGCGGCGCAGGTGCTGGAACAATCGAGCCTGGTCGTCATCATTCCCGGTTACGGCATGGCGGTCGCGCAGGCCCAGCACAAGGTGCGCGAGCTGTACGATCAACTGAAGAAACGCGGAATCACCGTCAAGTTCGCCATCCATCCTGTCGCCGGCCGCATGCCGGGGCACATGAACGTGCTTCTCGCGGAAGCGGATATTCCGTACACGGACCTGGTCGAGATGGACGACATCAACCGTGACATGGCGCAATGCGATGTCGCCCTCGTCGTCGGCGCCAACGACGTCGTCAATCCGGCCGCTCGTACGGACACAACAAGTCCGATCTACGGGATGCCGATCATCGAGGCGGACAAGGCCCGCACCGTCTTCGCGATCAAGCGGAGCAAGAACCCTGGATTTGCAGGGATCGACAACGAGTTGTATTTTTCGGATCGTACGTGGATGCTGTTCGGTGACGCGAAAGTTGTGATTGGCGAGCTCGTCAAGGAGCTCGCCGGCGGATCCGGCACGCACTGAGATGACACGGAAATCCTGCAATGTGAGAGGCGGCCTATGAGCTCCTACGGTCCAGCGATCACCCTCGACATCGCAAAGAAAGCAGCCGGCGTCGCGCTGGGCGTGGCGCGCGCGAACAACTGGACCATGGCCGTGGCGGTCGCCGACACGTCCGGTTCGCTCGTGTACTTCGAGCGGATGGACGACACGCAGTCGGGCAGCGTGGTGATTGCGCAGGCGAAAGCGCGCTCCGCGGCGCTCTTCAAGCGGCCCACCAAAGCGTTTCAGGACACGCTCGCCGGCGGCGGTGACGGGCTGCGGGTGCTGGGACTGGAAGGCGCCGTTCCGGTCGAAGGCGGCATGCCGCTGATCATTGACGGGAAGATCGCCGGCGCGATTGGGGTCTCGGGAGGCACGAGCGCCGAAGACGGCCAGTGCGCTCAGGCCGCGGTTGCAGCTTTGAAATAGGTGGGTGTGCTCAGGCCGGGAAACGCCAGCCGTCGCTGCGCAGCGAATTCATCAACGCGGCCGATCGCTCGATGAGTGTGGTCGGCTCGGCGACCTCCTCAATGGACTCGGTGCCGTCCGGATGCGTGATGACGACGCGGTAGCATCCCATCGAGCGGTCGCGCAAGATTTCGTACCGAAGCCGTTCTCCGTCGCGATCAAAAAACCAGACCATCGCACACACCATAACATCGAATCCCAGCGCGGCGATCCGCGATCTGCCTGGTTTTACTCGCGCCCGGTCGCTCCTGTTCAATCGGTGACGTTGCTGTCATGAATTGACACCCGCCGCGAACACCGCTGCACCCAGGAGGCCGGTCTCCGAGTTCAGGATCACCTTCACCGGCATCGAGGAGAGCAACGGCTCGAACGGCGCCTTGGTCCCGAACGCCCGGATGAAGCGACCGTCGGTGAGCGCGGGCAGAATCTTTGGGGCGATGCCGCCGCCCACGAAGAGGCCGCCGGTGGACACGAGGCGCAACGCCAGGTTGCCGGCCTCCGCCCCGTAGACTTCGACGAACATCTCGAGGGCTTCGACGCATCCCTCGCAGCGCCGCTCGAGCGCCGCCGTGGTGATCGCAGCGGGCGCGTCGGGGCTCTCGAGATTCACGGCGGCACGACATGCCCCGTCGTGCGTCACGCGGTGGATGTTGAGAAGGCCGGGACCTGACAGCACGCGTTCCACCTCCGCGCGGCCGTACTCCGCGATCAGCAACCGGAGCAACGCGATCTCGCGCTCGTTCCTGGCGGCGAAATCGGCGTGACCGCCTTCGGACGCGACGGGGATGAAGCGGCCGTTGACGTTGTGGAGCAGCGCTTCGCCCAGCCCGGTACCGGCGGCAATCAGCGCGATGTTGCCGCCTTGTCGCGGTCGACCGGGCTGGAGCACGCGCACCTCGGAGTCCTGCAGAACGGTGACGCCGTACGCCATCGTCTCCAGGTCGTTCAACAGATCGACGCGCGTGTAGCCGAATCGATCCGCGATCGGGCGGCCGTCCACCGTCCACCCAACGTTGGTGAGCGTGGCGCTGTCGCCGATCACGGGGCCGGCGACGCCGAAGCACGCCGACTCGATGGACGCGTGCCGAAGCGGCGGTTCGCTCGTGAACTCGGCGATCATCGAGATCAGATCAGGGTAGTCGAGCGTTCCGAACGCACGCGCGAGGACGGCGCGTGGCCGAATGGGGCCCGAATCGAACACACCGAGCAGCGTCTTGGTTCCGCCGATGTCGCCGGCGAGGAGCATAACAACTTGACTTCGCTTTCATTCTCCTTCATCTTGATGCCGGTTCTTCCCCAGCGCTTCCGTCGGAGCGGAGGTCGTTTGCCCTCACTGTCGTCTCAGCTGCCGGGCCCGCACACGCTTGCGGGACAGCTCGTCGTTTTTACCGGAAAACTCAGTTCGCTCGGTCGTCGGGATGCGTGTGCGCTTGTCGCCAGGCTCGGCGGCGCCGCCGCCGACGATGTCAGCGCGAAGACCACGATGCTCGTCATCGGCGACGAAGGATTCGGTCCTTCGGCGCGCGCGAGCAGCGACGCGTCGGATGACGCCAAGAGCCACAAGCTCAAGCGCACCGAAGAACTGAACCTGCAGCTGGGCATCCGCATTCAGATCCTGCGCGAAGCCGATTTCTGCAGGCTGGTCGGCGTCCAGACGCCTGAGGCGTTGAAGCGCCAGTACCACGCGACGCGCGATTTGATGGCGCGCTACCGGGCGCTGCGCGAAGACCACTTGCGGTATCTCGTGAAATGCGGCGTCATTCGTCCGGTGCTCCGGACCAATGCCGACACGTTCTTCGCGTTTCCCGATCTGCCCGCCATCAAGCAGGCGAACGACGAGCTGAGCCAGGGCGCGTCGTTTCGAAGCGTCGTGCGAACGCTGATGGCGTCGCGCCAAGGGCAGCTGGCGTTCGACTTCCGTCTCGACGCGGCCCCCGCGCGGGTGTTGGAGCTGCGCCGCACGGCGTCTCCACCTCGGATTCGACCCGAGACAACGGAGGTTCCCGCACGCGACACCGAGCTGGCGGAAGGCTACTTCCGCGCCGCCGCGCTTCTTGATGATGGCGACGAGTCAAAACAGGAGGAAGCGGCTGCGGAGTACCGCAAGGCGCTCGATCTCGATCCATATCTGGTCGCGGCGCTGATCAATCTGGCCAACGTCCATTACAGTCGGGACGAGCTGGCGGAAGCGCAGGCGCTGTACGAACGCGCCATCGGCCTGGAATCGGATTTCTTCGAGGCCCACTTCAATCTCGGCAACATCTACCACGATCTCGGCCGCTTCGGCGAGGCTCAGGCCTGCTATCGGCAGGCGCTGCAACTCAATCCGTTTTACGCCGACGCGCACTTCTATCTCGCGGTCACCTTCGAGAAGATGGGCCTCTCGCCGGAAGCGCGTCCGCACTGGCGCGCGTATCAACAGCTTGCGCCCAACGGCGAATGGGTCGAGCTGGCGAGGGAGTTCTCGGAGTAGGGTCAGGTAGGTCCCACCCGACCAACCAGGCCTTCTTCAGTACGTGTAGTCTTCCGGGCTGCGCTTCCGCGGCGTACGGCGGAGCTTGTAGAACGTGCAGTCCGGGCACCACGCTTCGGGATCGAAGCCGCTGGCGCCGGCAATCGGGAGGACGTCGCGGTGGCCGCAGCACTCCGGGCCGTCTTCCGGCGGCCGACGCCACCGGCAGGACTTGAAGCGCGCGACCGCCGGCGGCTGCGCCGGCGCGTCGACGGGAGCCTGGACCGGCACCTCTGGCGTCACGGGCGACCTCGAGGAGAACGGATCAGACATGACGACCCGATTCTAAACGAACGCCGAGGGACTTTTCCAGCAGAGCCAGCTCCTGGAGTTCATCGGGCGCGATCAACGTCAGCGCGTGGCCGACCTCATCCGCGCGGCCGGTGCGTCCCACGCGGTGGACGTAGGCGTCGGCTGAATCGGGCAGCTCGTAATTGATGACGGTGTGGATGCCGTCGATATCGAGTCCGCGCGCCGCGATGTCGGTTGCGACGAGCACCTTGTACTTGCCGCCTCTGAATCCTTCGACGGCATGGCGCCGCTGATCCATCGTCCGGTCGGCGTGAAGAGCGATGCAGCGAATGCCCGCTGCCGCCAGCTTCCGCGTCAGTCGATCGGCGCCGACCTTCGTGCGCGAAAAGAGCAGCACAGGACCCTCCGCGCGCTTGAGATGCTCGATCAGCCAGTCGATTTTCTGTCCCGCAGAGACGACGTGCACGCGATGCGTGATCGATTGCGCAACCGCGCTGCGCTGTCCCACCTGCACGTACTTCGGCTCGCGCACGATCTCGAGCGCCAGCCGAACGACGTCTTCGGGCATCGTCGCCGAGAAGAGCAGCGTCTGCCGTATCCCAGGCATGGCGGCGATGATGCGGCGGACGTCCGGCCAGAAGCCCATGTCCATCATGCGATCGGCTTCGTCGAGCACGAGGAGCTCGATGCCGCTCATGTCGGCGTTCTGCTGCCGCATGTGATCCATCAGCCGGCCCGGCGTGGCGACGATGATGTCGACGCCCGCGCGCAGGGCGCGTTCCTGGATGCCCATTTCGACGCCGCCATACACCGCGGCGCTGGTGATGCTCGTGTGGTACGACAGGCCGTGAATCTCGTCCTCGATCTGGACGGCGAGCTCGCGCGTCGGCGCAAGGACCAGGACACGGCTCTTTCGGGGCGCGGTGGCTGCCTCCGCGCCGGCGGGCTCGCATCGTTTCGGCTCGGAGCTGAACGCCTGCGCAATCAGGCCGACGTTGGAAACGCCGGTGCTCTCGGCTCCCGTCGCATCGGATGCGCTCGCGAGCAGCCACTGCAGCATCGGCACGACGAACGCGGCAGTCTTGCCCGTGCCGGTGGCCGCGCAGCCGATGAGGTCGTGTCCAGCGAGCGCCAGCGGGATGACCGCCGTCTGGATCGGACGCGTTTCGGTGAACCCGAGATCGAGAACGCCTTCGAGCAGGCGCGCATCCAGACCGAACGACGCAAACGGGACGGGGGTCGTGTCGCAGGGCGTCGGCTCGAGCGTCGGCCCGTGCGTCGCAGCGGAACGAGGAGCGCGCGCGTGGGGCGGGCGACCCGTGCGTCGGCGAGGCTGCGAGGAGCGTCGACGCGGGTGGCGGCTATCGGTTGTGTTGGAATTCAAACTGTGTTCTGGGCTAGCGGGCGCGGAAGGTAATGATGCCCCGGACCGGATCGTACGGCGACACGCCGACGGTCACGCGATCTCCTGGAACCACCTTGATGCGGAAGCGGCGCATTCGGCCGCTGAGCTGGGCGAGCACTTCGTGGCCGGCATCGCACTGCACGCGGTAGAGCCCGCCGCTGTGAACCGCTACCACGGTGCCCTGCATGTCGATGAGATCGTCCTTGCTCAATAAGCTAGCAATCCTTTCTGTTCAGACAATTATTGTGCCACATCGGAGGGATTTAGTCATCTGGTTATCTGATTATCTCGTTGTCTCGTTATTGATTGCTCAATTGCCAGATAAATAACGAGATAACGAGATGACCAGATGATGAGATTCACAGTCCTCTGACGGCCTCCTCCACCTGCTTCGCCAGCGCTTCGTAATCGTCGCCGCCGAGCGTGAGCGGCGCGCCGAACGCGATACGCACGCGGCCCGGCCGCGCCATCCGCCACGTGTGGTGGAGCACTTTGTCGAATCCTTCGAGCCGCACCGGTACGACCGGCACGCCGAGTCGTGACGCGATCATGCCGATCCCCGGCCGAAAGCGATCGATCTCCCCCGTGTCGGTTCGCTTGCCCTCGGGAAAGATCAGCACGGAGAACCCGTCCTCGAGCACCTCGCCGATGTAGCGCAGCGTCTGACGCGCGCCGGCTTCGCGCTGCGGCAGCGGAAAGGCGTTGAAGAAGAGCGCCGACAGGTAGTAGTTCAGGCTATTGGTCAACCACGCGCGGCGGCCGTACTGCTCGGGAAAGAAATGCGGCTTGAAGAATTCCTTCGCCATCGCCGGCGCGAGCCGATAGCGCCACTTCGCCGGCAGCGCGGCTATGATCATCGGGCCATCCATGTGGCTCTGATGGTTCGCGGCAAAAATCACCGGCTTCTCGAGATTGGCGAGATGCTCGCGTCCTTCGACGCGCATCCACGCGAAGAGACGCCCGAGCGGCAGAATCCATGTTGGAAGACTTGCGCGGCGAATCGCGCGCGCCACGAGCGAACGGTTCCACGACGGAAAGGCGATCGGGTCGGCCGGAGGCGCATCGCCCGTTGCCGCCCGCTCGACGAGCGTCCGCAGTTGTCCAACGTCCTGGATGCCCGAAAACGCGCCCTCGTCGATGTGCGTCTGAAACGCATCCTCGAGCGCGACCATCAACTCCACACGCTCGAGTGAGCTGAGGCCCAGCTCCTCGAGCGTCGTGCTCGAGGAGAGATCCGCCCGGCCTGCGTACTTCGAGACGAGCTCGGTCAGCTTGTCGGATCCGCTCGGAGCCGCGCGCGGCGTCGCGCCCGTGCGCAGCCACTCCCGAATCGCCGCGCGCTTCAGTTTGCGGGTGCCTTCGGTTCGCGGCAGTTCCGGTTCCGGCCACACGACCGCACGTCTGATCTTCTGATGATCCTCGAGCTCGGCGTTGGCGGCGCGGGCCACCGCATCGGGATCGATGCCCGGGTCGACGACAAGCACGGCGTGCACCCGCTCTTCGCTGCCCGTCGCGACGCCGACCGCCGCTGAATCGCGAACGCCGGGGACGTGGTTCAGTACGCGCTCGACGTCCTCGGGGAAGACGTTCAACCCCTCGGGCGTGACGATCATTTCCTTCTTTCGGCCGCGAATGAACATCTGGCCGTCCGGCGCGATCTCGCCGACATCGCCCGTATGGAACCAGCCGTCCTCGAAGGCGCGTGCCGTGTCATCGGCCGCGTTGAAGTAGCCGGTCGTCACGTTCTCACCGCGCACCAGGATCTCGCCGTCAGGCGCAATCTTCACCTCGACGCCGGCGATCGCCTTGCCGACCGATCCCCGCTTGGTGCCGAACGGATGGTTGAGGCTGACGATGGGGGCGGTTTCGGTCAGCCCATAGCCCTGAATCACGACGAACCCGAGCTCGGACCAGAACGCTTCGAGCTCGCCCTCGAGCGGGGCGGCGCCCACGATGAAGCTCCAGAACTTGAGCCCGAACAGGCGATGGATGCGCCGGTACCGCCACCATCGCCGCGCCACGTGCTGCTTGGGGCCCGGCGTTGCCGCTTCGGGCGCGACGCGCAGCACATGCTCGCGCAGGACGTCGAGGATCTTGGGCACCGACACGAGCACCGACACGCGCCGCGTCTTGATCTGCGTGACGATGTCGGCCGGGTTGTAGCCGCGCATGAAGACGACCGTACCCGGCAGCATCGGCGGGATGAAGGTCGCCATGGCCTGTCCGAACATGTGGCTGAGCGGGAGAAGGTTCAGAAAACGCAGCGGAAAGAACGGGCGGCCCCAGCGGCGGTACTTGAGGACTTCACGCTCGACCGGCACGATGTTGGCCAGGACGTTTCGGTGCGTGATGATCACGCCCTTGGGATCCGCGGTCGCACCCGACGTGAAGATGATCTCCGCCACATCGTCTTTGGAGACTTTCGCAGGGCCGGCCCGGCCTTCGACAGGCTCAGGCCATCCCGAGCGCGTCGAGGGATGAAGGCCGGCCCCTACACCTGCAGGAGCATCCCAATCGAGCTCGTGCAGCTTCCAGACGACGAAGGGGCCGCCGACCGACGCGGCCGGCACGTCCTGACCCACGAGCACGAGCCTTGCCGCGACGATCCGCGCGACGCGGGTGAGAAAGTCTGGCGAGGCGCGGTAATCGATCGGGACCACGACGATTCCCTCGAGCACACATCCCCAGAACGCGACGATCCATTCCGGGCGGTTTTCGCACCAGAAGACAGCTTTGTCGCCTTGCGCGAGCCCGATGTCGTGAAGCCGCGCCCCGAACGCGCGCGCGGCGCGGCCGACCTGGTCGTACGTGTATCGCCGGCTCCGAAAGCCGTCGTCGTACACGAGAAATTCGCCGCGCGAACGGGCGAGATCATCGAAGAAGTCGATGAGCGTGTCGCGAGCCACGGCTGAATTATGATGGAAACGGCCTCGACGTAGTAAGCTACCCAACTCATGCGCATCTTCCTGACCGGTGCGACCGGCTACGTGGGCGGCGCCGTGCTCGACGCGCTGCTTCGCGGCGGACACGACGTGACGACCCTCGTGCGCGACAACGAGAAGGCGGCGCGCGTCGCCGGCAAGGGCGCGCATCCTGTCATTGGTAACCTTGCGGATCCCGAATCATTCCGCGGGGCGGCAGAGGCGCAGGACGGATACGTGCACGCGGCGCTCGACAAGACGGCGGGGCGTGGGCCGGGGGTCGAGAAGGCTGCGCTCGACACGATCCTGGCTGCGGCGAAACGACCGCGCACGGGGGAGTCGTCCGCGCAGGCTAAATGCTTCGTCATCTTCACGTCAGGTGTGTGGGTGCTCGGGAAGGCGCCGGAGCCGATTGCGGAGGACGCGCCGATCAATCCGATTGCGATGGCGTCGTTTCGTCCCGCTCACGAACGCCTCGTGCTCGACGCCGGAACCGATCGGCTTCGAACCATTGTCGTGCGTCCTGGCGTGGTCTACGGCGGCGGTAACGGTATGGTCGGCGACATCTTCAAGGCGGCGAGCAACGGCCTGGTGCGCGTCGTCGGCGACGGCACCAATCACTGGCCGCTCGTTTACGACCGAGACCTGGCGGATTTGTACGCGAAGCTGGCCGTCAATAACGACGCCTCAGGTATTTATCACGCCAACGATGAAGGCGATGAGCGGGTCAACGACATCGTCGCGGCGATCTCGCCGTATGTGGCGACGCGTCCGGACGTTCGTCACGTGCCGATTGAGGAAGCGCGAACCAAGATGGGGCCGTACGCGGACGCCCTGGCGCTCGATCAGATCGTGAGAAGTCCGCGCGCGCGAGCGATGGGATGGACGCCGACGCTGCATTCGGTGGGCGGCAGCGCCGCACGCCTGCTCGAAGAGTGGCGCGCCGCGCAACAGGCGCTGACACGCTAGCCGAGTCTCCCCTTCGTCTGAAGCTCAACAACGGCCCCTAAATACCGCGCAGGCCTCAGCCGCGCTCGAGTTATGGCACGAGATAAAAGGCGACCGCCAGGATGAGATACACGGCCATCAACTGCAGGCCTTCGACCCAGTTGCTCTCGCCGTCGACGACGACAAACAAGGTTGCGAACACCGACAGCACGATCGCCACGATCTCGAACGGGTTGAAGAGCAGTGACATCGGCCGGCCGCGGACGTAGGAATACAACACGATCGCCGGCGCGACCAGCAGCGCAATCTGCGCACTGCTGCCGACGGCGATTTCGACCGCCAGCGTCATCTCGTCGCGGCGGGCGGCCGTGACGGCGGAGTAATGCTCGGCCGCGTTGCCTACGATCGCAATCACCACGACGCCGACGAACAGCTCCGAAAATCCAAACGTGGCGAGCGCCGGTTCGAGCGCGCCGACGAGCATTTCCGACTGCACGGCGGTGAGAATGGTTCCCACCGCGAGCAGACCGATGGCGGCGGCAGGGGACAATTGTGGCCGATCGCGTGCGCCCTGGCGGGTCGGGCGGAACAGATCCTGCCGCGCCATGAAGGCGTAGATGAGGCTGCCGGCGTACGCGACGATCAGGACAATCGCGCTGAACACACTCAGGCGATCGATGGCCGGCGGTCTCGGCGCGAGGCTGCCGAAGAGCGTCAGGTCGAATACCGCCGGCATCACGAGTGCAACGACGGCGAGGAACAGCATGACCGCCGTATTGGTCGCGGCCGTGCGATCGAACTTCTGCGACCGGCGGCCGAGCCCGCCGACAAAACAGGAAAGGCCCAGCACGAGCAGCAGATTGCCGACGATGCTGCCGGTAATCGAGGCTTTGACGAGCTCGATGTGTCCCTGGCGGAGCGCGATGACCGCGATAATCAGCTCCGCGGCGTTGCCGAACGTGGCGTTGAGGAAACCGCCGACGACCGGTCCGGATCGGCGCGCCAGTTGCTCGGTGCCCAGGCCGATCACGCCCGCGAGCGGCGCGAGTGAAACGGCCGCGGTCAGAAAAATCCACGGCGAGCCGGGCGCGAAAACGGCCAGCAGCCAGCAGACCGGCGCGGCCACGGCGAGCAGGTTGAGTCGATTGTCACGGAGCGCGGCGAAGACGTGTTGCATCAGCGTACGTGGCGTCCGGCTTTTCGTACGTAGCTTTTCGTACGTCGTGTCCGGCTTTTAGCCGGACCTCAGCCGGACCTAGTCGCCGAAGGCGTCCAAATCGTCCGCTTCGGCGCCCGGCAGCAGATCGAAGAACGCGTCGAAACTGCGATCGAGTGCGCGGCGGAGCTGCGGAATGGTGCCGTCGATCGTATGAAGCGTCACGCCGGCGGTCGAGCCGTCGGCGAGCGTCAACGTTGCGTCCTGCAATCCGGTCACCGAACCTTCGGGAACCAGTCGAACTCCGTAGACGAGAGTGTAACGGGACATGGGGACATTGTACGCGCCGGACCCAACAGGGTCCGTCCTACGTACGATCGGCGACGACACGCCTTGCGGCCGCGATGGCCTGATCGAGATCAGTGACTGTCCCATCGAGTTGCTGTTCGTAGACCGCCTTCAGGATCTCGCCAACGCGCGGGCCAGGCTGCAGACCGAGCGCAAGCAGATGTCGGCCGAGCAGAATGGGTCCGGGAGGCCGATGCTCGACGCCGAGCGATCGCGCGCGCTCGAGAAACCAGTCCATCGCCGAGCAGTCGAACGTTCCGGGCCTGCGGCCCAGACAGTCGGCCTTTGCGAGCCGCGCGAGCAGCTCCAGATCAACCTTCTGCGCCAGCCGCCGGAATGCCCCGTCGCCGACCTCGTCGCGGACGTTGAACCACGAGCCGGGCTTGAGATGCTGGGCGACGAGACCGACGACCTGCTGCCGCACGTCGTACGCGTCGATCGAGCGCAGGTTGAGCCGATCGAGAAACGCCAGCGTCGGGGCGACGCCCTGCTCCTCGTGGTCCATCGAGCGGATGCGGCCGTCGAGCACGGCGGTGGTTGCCGGTTTCCCGAAATCGTGGCACACCGCGCCGAGCATGACGGCGATCTGCTGCGGACGCGGCAGGTCCTCGATGCGCGCGCGCGCCTGGTCGATGACCTGCAGCGTGTGCACCCACACGTCGCCTTCCGGATGCCACTCCGGCTCCTGCGGACATCCGGCCAGCGCGAGGATTTCGGGCCACAACTGCTCGACGATGCCCAACTCCATGGCGAGGATGAAGCCGATCGACGGACGCGGGGCGAAGAGCAGCTTCTCGATTTCGGTCCACACCCGCTCGGGCGGCAGATCGTCGAGCCCAATCGCCTGGCACAACGCGCGTGCCTCGTCGTCGAGCCGGAACTCGAGGCGGGCGGCGAACTGAACCGCGCGAAGGACGCGCAGGCTGTCGTCTGGAAACCGGGCCGGATCGACGACCCGCAGCAGCCGTCGAGCGATGTCGCCGCGGCCATCGAACGGATCGAGATACTCGTCGGCAAGGGGATCCCAGGCGATGGCGTTGACGGTGAAGTCGCGGCGCCGTGCAGCCTCGTCGACCGACATGTGCGGGTCGCCGGTGACGTCGAATCCCCGGTGACCGCGGCCGGCCTTCGATTCGCGGCGCGGCAGCGACACGTCGATGTCGCCCATTTTGTAGACCTGAAAGCTCTCGCCGACCGTTTCAACGCGGCCGAAGGGCTCGAGCAGCTGCCGCAGGCGCACGGCGTCCACGCCGTAGACCTCGAGGTCGATGTCTTTGGAGTCGCGCGACATCAATCGGT
Source organism: Vicinamibacteria bacterium (assembly GCA_041485905.1). Lineage (GTDB taxonomy): Bacteria > Acidobacteriota > Vicinamibacteria > Vicinamibacterales > CAVVIG01 > JAHFUI01. The sequence continues at coordinate 6,703 of JBGPKK010000045.1, read as the reverse complement.
CGCGGACCCAGCCGCCCACAATCAGCGCGCGCCCGTCTTCGCGACGGACGGCCTCCGCGATGGCACGAGCTCGATCGAGTGGAGTCACGTCGTGACCCGGTGCCGGCCGAGCCTTTTGACGAATCGATCGCAGAAGCGCGGAGCGATCGCATTGAGTAGCACCAGGCCGCGCGCTTTGCGGTAGGGATACACCTCGGGGGTAGGGTGCGCGATCGCGCGGGCGATGGCGTCGGCGACATCCTCAGCGGTCTGCCGGGGACCAATCGCGCGAGACGCTGATCCGGATTCTTTCTGCATCACCTCGAAGAATTCCGTGTCTGTGGACACCGGAAGCACGACGCTCACGTGGATGTTCGAGCCGGCCAGCTCGCCGCGAAGCGACTCGGCGAGGCCGACCTGGGCAAACTTGGTCGCGGAGTACGCGCCCATGTACGGGACGCCGCGCTTGCCGACAATCGACGACACGAAGATCAGGTGCCCGCTTGCTTGCTGCCTGAACACCGGCAGCGCCGCTCTGGCGGCGTAAAAGGTCCCCAGATAATTGACGTCGATGAGCTTCCGCATGTGCTCGCTGGTGACGTCGTCTGCCGAGCCTTCCACGCCGAAGCCGGCGTTACAGATCATCACGTCCAGCCGACCGAACTGATCGACGCTGCGGCGGACGAGCTGCTTGAGGTCCTCTTCACGCGTCACGTCGGCCACGATCGCGAGCGCCCGGCCATTGCGCGCGGTGATTTCGCGGACGAGGTCATCGAGACGATCCCGCCGTCTCGCGGAGACGACGACCGAGGCCCCGTCGCGCGCCAGACGGACCGCTGTCGCGCGGCCGATACCGGCGGATGCTCCCGTGATAGCGACGACTGGATTCGAGCGCATACCCGGAGAATAGCATCGGGGCTGCGCGACGTTACGTTTCCTCGCCGAGGATGCTGCGGACGATGAACGCGACGTTGGCGGGGCGCTCGCCCAATCGACGCATGAAGTAAGGAAACCATTGACGGCCAAACGGGATGTACACGCGGACGCGGTACCCGGCGTTGGCGAGCCGCGTCTGCAGATCGCGCCGCACGCCGTACAGCATTTGAAACTCGAATCGATCCGGCGTCACGCCGTGTTGGGCGGCCCACCGACTGGTCAGATCGATCATCGCCTCGTCGTGGGTCGCGATGGCGGGGTAATGCCCCTCGACAATCAGCACGTTCATCATCCGCGCGAAGGCCGCATCGACATCCGCTTTCCTGGGATACGCGACCGACCGCGGCTCGGTGTAGGCGCCTTTCACCAGCCGGATGCGTGCGCCGAGCGCGTTGACGCGGCCGAGATCCTGCTCGCTGCGCCGCAGCGTCGTCTGCAGGACGACGCCGAGCCCGCGGCAACCCTGCCGCCAGAGCGTTTCGAAGATCTCGAGCGTGATCTCCGTATACCGCGAGCTCTCCATATCGAGCCGGACGAAGAAGTCCGCCGGCTCCGAGCGCTCGAGGATCTTGCGAAGGTTGTCGATGGCGCTTGCCTTGTCGACGTCGAGGCCGAGCTGGGTGAGCTTCAACGAGATGTTGCGGCCGATGCCCGCGTCGACGACCGCGGCGATGATCGCGAGGTAGTCGCGGGTGGCCGCGTCGGCTTCCGTGAGATTGGTGACGTTCTCGCCGAGGTGATCCAGCGTCACCAGCAGACCGCGGGCTTCGACGCCGCGGGCCGCCTCGATGGCGTCCGCGATGGTGTCGCCGGCGATGAACCGGCGGGCGAAGCTGGTCGGCTTGCGCATGCCGACCGTCGAGGCGAGACGTTGGAGGGTGTGGCTTCGGGCGAGAAGATGGAAGAAGTGCTTCGAGACGGTCTCGAGCATTAATGCGTCCGGCCGGGGATCGCGAGCAGGTGCTCGATCGTGCGTGCGTAATACCGCAGCACGCTCCGGTCGCGGACGCGGAACCGTCCCCGCTCGGCGACGATGATCCCGCGGGTCTCGAGCGGCTCGGCCGCCGCGTCGATCGCCTGCTTGCCGCTCGCGACGCCCAGGTTCGCGTGGCGCGCCGACAGCTCGCCAATCAACCGATCGATCCGGCTCTCGAGGTCGCGTCTGGTGACGGAAGGCCGCATCGCCGACGCGAAGATCGCGGTGGGCAGCACCTTGTGCAGGGCGCCGACGCGTGCGCGAACCAGTCGCGTCAGCTCGAGCACGTCACTGCGCGACTGGGCCGTTCGATGGTCGACGTGGATCGGCGCGCCGAAGGTGACGATCGCGCGCGACCGGTAGCCAACCGCGTAGCGCACCATTTCGGCCAGCTCGCGCGTAAACGGCCGCTGCTGTTTCTTGACGCGCTGCCGCGCGAGGATATGGTCCTCGAGGACCAGGTCGTACGCGATCGCGTTGGGCAGGATCACCAGATTGGGGCATTCGGCGGTGAGCGCCGCGTGAATCAGTCCCGTCTTGAACGACTTCAGCTCGCCGTTGTAGCTGCGTCCGCCCTCGGGATAGAAGAACAGATCCTGCTTCTTCAAAATCTCGGCGACGTAGGCCTTGAGCGTGATCAGATACGCCGGGTCCTTGGTGTTGCGCCGGATCGGGATGGCGCCGGTGATGTGACGCTGGATCAACCCGAGCGGGCCGCCGAACAGGTTGATACCGGCGGCAATCAGCGGCGGCCTCACGCCATCGTCGTCGAGGACGAGGGGCTGCACCAGATAATCGATGTGGCTGTGGTGATTCGAGATGTACACGATCCGGTGATCGCGTACGGCGCTGAAGACCTGCTGCAGGTTCTCGCCGATGCGCTCGATCTTGCGAAGGATGGGATACAGCGGATGCTGCAGCGCGCGGTACATCTCGTACCGCTGCGTGGTGCGCATCTCGTCGAGATACGCGTAGATGCGCTCGCGCGCCTCGGCGCCGCTCTCGCCGCCGTAACCGCCGCGGAGGTACTTGACAACCTCCTCGCGCGCGAGCACTGCCTGGGAGATTTCGTCCTGCATCCGGTCTCGGGACTCTATACCATCAGATTACGCCGTGTCGACCTGACGGCACACCGCCTGCGCGAATTCCATCGTCGTTGCGGTCCCGCCCAAATCTCGCGTCAGGGTTTTCCGGGCGGTCAGGACGGCGCCGAGCGCGCGCATGATCCGATCGGCCGCCGCGCCCTCGTCGAGATGGCGCAGCATCAGGACCGCAGAGAGGAGGAGCGCCGTCGGATTTGCGACGCCCTTGCCGGCGATGTCTGGCGCACTGCCGTGCACGGCTTCGAACACCCCGATGTCGGCGCCAAGATTGGCCGCCCCGACGACCCCGAGCCCGCCGACCAGCCCCGCTCCCAGATCGGACACGATGTCGCCGTAGAGATTCGGCATCACGAGCACGTCGAACTCGGTCGGGTTCAGCACGAGCTGCATGCACGCGGCGTCGACGATGCGCTCGTCGTACTGGATGTCGGGCCACTCGCGCGCCACCAGCCGGCAGCATTCGAGAAAGAGCCCGTCGCTGAGCTTCATGATGTTCGCTTTATGAATCGCGGTCACCATCTTGCGGCCGTGCCGCCGCGCGTAGGAGAACGCGAACTGCGCGATGCGCGTCGACGCGCGCTCGGTGATGATCTTCAGGCTCTCGACGACACCGGGAACCACTTCGTGCTCGAGGCCCGCATAGAGATCTTCGGTGTTCTCGCGGACGATCACCAGGTCGACGCCGGAATATCGGGCCTGCACGCCGGGAAGATTCCACACGGGCCGCAGGTTCGCGTAGAGGTCGAGCGCCTTGCGAAGGCCGACGTTGACGCTCGTAAACCCTTCCGCGATGGGCGTCGTCACCGGTCCTTTGAGCGCGACCTTGTTGCGGCGAATCGAATCGATCAGCTCGACGGGCAGCGCCGTGCCCGTGCGCTTGAACGCGACCACGCCGGCGATGTGAGCGTCCCATTGGATCGAGACGCCCGCCGCGTTCAGGATGCGAATCACCGCCTCGGTGACTTCGGGGCCGATGCCGTCGCCGGCAACCAGTGTGATCGTGTGGGTCATGACCGACCGTTCATTATAATTGCGCGATGGATCGCGCGGCGATCGAGTGGATTACTGATACCGTCGTCGCGGCGATTGAAGAGGGCGAGACCGTCGAAGCGGACGCGTTGCGGTTTCTGCTGCGCCGTTATCTTGCGACCGACCGGACTGACGTGCAACGCGCCCTGGAGCCCGCATTGGCGCGCGCCCTCGACCGTCCGGCGATCCCGCGGATCCCGGGAATCCCGGTAATCCCGGTAATCAATGCCACGACCGATCGGCACGTCGCCTGGCTCCATCTGTTCTCCGAAGCGGCCGCGCTCTCCGACGACGAGAGGCTGCGCACCGCGGGCGCAGAGCTGATCGCCGCCTTGCGCCAGGATTGGGGCCGCCTCAGTGCCGTCGAACAGGGCGTGGCCTCGGTGGATGCGTGCCTCGCCGCCTGTCATCTGGTCGATCCACAGTCGGTTGTGCCCGACGCGATCGACGAGCTCGAACGCATCGTGGCGGCCGCGTACCGTCCAGGCCACGGTCTCGCGCGGTCGGTCGACGATCCAGGCGGCGCGCGGGGTCACCTGGCCGACCACGTCCGTACGGCCTCCGCGCTGCTCACGGCGTACGACTTCACCGCCCGGCTGCCGTATCCGATGCTCGCAGAGGAACTGATGCAGTTCGCCCGCCAGACGCTCTGGGACGAGCAGGCGGGAACGTTCCGCGATTCCACGGCCGAGCCACAGCCGTCGTTCGCGATCAATTGCGACGCCGCGCGCGTGCTGTGCAGACTCGCTGCCCTGCACAGCCGGAGCGACTACCGCGCCGCCGCGGTGCTGGCGTCCGACGCCGATTACCTCGCGGACGCCGCGCGCATCCTCACCGCTCAGGGACGCGTATACCGCGAACGAGGACAGGGCAGTGCGGTGTACGGTCTCGCCCTGACTGAATGGCCCGACCGCTCATGATAAACTCCGCCACGCTATGGCTCTCGATCGATCCTCACTGATTCCTGCATTGAGAAATGCTGCGACGCGGCTGCGGATCGACTCGATCAAGTCGACCTCCGAAGCCGGCAGCGGACATCCGACGAGCTGCTGCTCGGCTGCGGACATCGCGGCGGCGCTCTTTTTCGGCGAGATGCGCTTCGATCCGAAAGATCCCCACAACGTGGATAGCGATCGGTTCGTGCTGTCGAAGGGACATGCCGCGCCGCTTCTGTACGCGGCGTGGGCCGAGGCCGGCGCGTTCGATCGCGCCGAGCTCCTGAAGCTGCGCACGATTGGATCGGATCTCGAAGGGCACCCGACGCCGCGGCTGCCCTTTGTCGACGTCGCCACCGGATCGCTCGGCCAGGGTATCTGCGCCGCCGTGGGCAGCGCCCTCAACGCGCGCCGCATTCAGTCGGACTACCGGACCTACGTGCTCCTCGGCGACGGCGAGTCGGCTGAAGGATCGGTCTGGGAAGCGGCGGATGTCGCCGCGATGGACAGGCTCGACAACCTGTGCGGCATCACGGACGTGAATGGACTCGGCCAGAGCCGCCCGACGATGTGGCAGCACGACATGGAGCAGTTTGCGCGCCGCTGGCGCGCCTTCGACTGGCATGCCATCGTCGTCGACGGACACGATCTGAATGCGCTGCTCGACGCCTACGCGGAGGCGCGCGCCACCAGAGGTCAGCCGACGATGATTCTGGCGCGCACGCTCAAAGGCAAGGGCGTGTCGTTTGTCGAAGGGAAAGAGGGCTGGCACGGCAAGACGTTCAGGAAGGGCGAGGAGCTCGATCGCGCGCTCGCGGAGCTGGAGCAGCAGTTGGTGCCGGACCCGCCAGGCGTGGACATCGTTCGCGAGATCGCCAAACCGTCCGCACGATCTCGTCCGCCGGAGGCGAAGAAATCGCCCGCCCCGCCTGCCTACAAGCTTGGCGAGGAAGTGGCCACGCGCGAGGCGTACGGGATCGCCCTTGCGAAGCTGGGCGCCGCCGATTCGCGCATCGTCGCGCTCGATGCGGACGTCAAGAACTCCACGTTCAGCGACAAGTTCGAGAAGACGCTGCCGGACCGCTTTTATCAGAACTTCATCGCGGAGCAGGTCATGGTCGGCGCGGCGATGGGACTCGCCGCGCGCGGGGCGATCCCGTTTCCCTCCACGTTCGCGTGCTTCCTGTCGCGCGCCTACGATTTCATCCGAATGGCGGCGATCAGCAACGTCGGCATCAAGATGGCCGGGTCGCACGCGGGTGTGTCCATCGGCGAAGACGGCCCGTCGCAGATGGCGCTGGAGGATCTCGCCATGTGCCGCGCGGAGCCGAACATCACCGTGCTGTATCCCTGCGACGGCGTGAGCACGGAAAAGCTGGTGGGACTGATGGCGTATCACCCCGGGCCGGCCTACATTCGAACGAGCCGGCCGAAAACGCCGGTGATCTACCCGAACGACGAGAGCTTCAGAATCGGCGGCCTGAAAGTGTTGCGCGAGAGCGGAAACGATGCGGTGACCGTGATTGGAGCGGGGGTTACCGTGTTCGAGGCGCTCAAGGCCTACGAGCAGTTGAAAGCGGCCGGCACGTTGATTCGCGTCATCGATTTGTATTCAGTGTCGCCGGTCGACGCCGACGCACTCGTCGCAGCCGGACGCGCGACGGGCGGCCATCTGGTCACCGTCGAAGACCATTACGCCGCGGGCGGTATCGGCGACGCCGTCGCATCAGCGGTCGCCGGCGCTG
>JBGPKK010000044.1:0-30932 GCA_041485905.1 Vicinamibacteria bacterium | reverse complement strand
TCTGTGGTTGGCAGTGTGTCAGGGCGTGACGATCAATTGCGCCTTCGCCCAGGGATGCTCTTTGCACATGTACGTGTAGGTGCCCGGCTTGTCGAACCTCACCGCTCCCGCTTCGAGCGGGGTCAACCGCGGCGTCGTCCACGAGCCGTCCTCGGCCATCACGGTGTGACTGAGGCGTCCGTTGTTCACCCACCGCACCGTGGTGCCCGCCTTGACGCGCGCGCGATAGACGCTGAACGCGTACTCGTCCATGTAGTAACGCGGCGCCTGCGAGCTGTCTCGGACGTTCGAGGCGACCTCGATCAGGTTCTTGTCTTCGATCGCGCCTGCGAACAGCGGCGGAACGGCCGGCCGCGGCGCCTGCGCGGGCGCCGGGCGCGCCGACAGCGTCCCACCAAGCTTGAACGCCCACACGTTCTCCCTCAACCCGACGATGATGTACTGCTCGCCGTCGATCTCGTAGCTCGCGGCAGGGCCGCCGCCGCCGGTGGTGCCGGTCTGAAACTGCCACACCGGAGCGCCGGTCTTCGCATCCGACGCGGTCAGGTTCCCGTCTGGCATCATCTGAAACAACAGCCCGGCAGCCGTCGCCAGCGCTCCCGCCGGGCGGCCGCCTCGAAACTCTCTCTTCCACGCGATCTTGTTCGTCCGGCTGTCGATCGCCGCCATGACGCCGTAACCTGAGGGCAGTCCCGGCACTTTGCCGGCGCCAAGAATGAACACATACGGATCCTCGGCCCGCCGGAACCATTGGAGAGAGGCGTTACCGAGCGCGTAGAAGTATCCGGTCTGCGGACTGAACGCCATAGGCACCACGCGCATGCCCCACGCCGGTGTCAACAGATTCGGGGTATCGAGAGACGCCGGCGCGAAAAAGCACCCGAGCAGGAATCCTGAAGGGATTGCCTGCTTCTTCCATTCGTCACAGTCCGGCAGCACACGATCGGCGCCGACCGGATACGGCTGCGTGGCGGCCGTCTTCGTCCGCGCATCCTGAGGCACCTTCCGATCTTCGATCGGCATCAGCGGCTTTCCCGTCTCGCGATCGAGCATGAAGAGGTAGCCGTCGGTGCGCATCGCGGCGATGGCCTTGTGCATCCGGCCGCCGACCTCGGCGTTGAACATCACGGGCGACTCCGCGATGTCCGCTTCCCAGACGTCGTGGCGGATCGTCTGGTAATGCCACCGCAGCTTGCCGGTCTTGATCTCGAGCGCGACCACCGAGCACAGATAGAGGTCGTCGCCCGCGCGGAGGTCGCCGCCATATTGCGGGACGCCGTTGCCGGTGCCGAAGTAGGCGAGGCCCAGCTCCGGATCCGCGGCGCCGACGAGCCAGAGCGCGCCGCCGCCGGTCTTCCATGAATCGTTGTCTTTCGGCCACGTCTCGTGACCACGCTCTCCCGGGCCGGGCACCGCGAACCACTCCCACGCCTTGTGTCCGGTCTGCGCCTCGACGGCGACGACCTTGCCGCGGAAGCCCGGGTCGGCCGAGGTGCCGACCAACACGAGACCGCTCGCATACACCGGCGCACCGGAGATCCCTTGTCCAGGACGCGGCGGGTCGATGCCGACAAACACATCCCACACCTGCTCGCCGGTCTTCTCGCCGAGCGCAATCACGTGTGCGTTGCTCAGCCCGACAAACACCAGGCCGTCGCCGACCGCGACGCCTTCTCGAGCCGGCAGCCCCTGCTCGGGTCTGGTGAAATCGCCGAGCCCCGGGCTCGCAGGCGACGCGCCGGTTTGATGCTTCCAGACCGTGGCGCCGGTTTTCGCGTTGTATGCGTAGACAAACGATCCGGCCGTGATGAACACCAATCCGTCCTTCACAACCGGCATCGCGCGTCCGCCGCCGCCATCGTCGAATTTCGCCGACGTCCACGCGCCGGACAGCTTCGAAATCGTGCGCGCGTCGATTTGAGCCAGCGTGGAGTACCGAGAGTTGCCAAGGTCGCCGCTCACGGCGGGCCATTCCTTGCCCGCCGGCTGGCTCCCGGTGTCTGCGGTTTTTATGGCGGCATCAGCCAGGACGACGAGTGCACCAGTCAGCAACACGAGCACGACGCGGCGGGGATGATGTCTCATGGGTCCCACAACTTATATTGAGGATGTCATCCGCGACCACTGTGAAAAACATGGCCATAGGAGTCAATAGACGGACAATAGGAGACACAATGGTCCAATAGATTACGAATACGTCAGCACAGAGTTGTCCGTCGCCGTTGGCCTCCCGCAACCCGTTGATTCCACACAACGTTTCAGCTCGAGCTGAGCGGTACGCGAGTTGCCCTCATCGGTTGGTGCTGACCCCAAGCCAGCACTGAGAGAGAAACTGCCATGCGTACGACGACCGATCGTCTCAAAATCGTCTTCCTTCTGTCATTCGCGTTCCTGACAGGCGCAGTCGCCTGCGGGGGTCACGGGTCGCCGACGGCGCCAAGCAGCACCTCACCGGAGATCGCGGCCGCCGCCCCCGCAGCAGCGGCATCGGCAGGCGCGACCATCGTCGGGACCATGTCCGGCGCGTCGAGTGCGGCAACTGCCGGCTGGCGCGCCTCGAACATGGCCGGCGTCATCGTCACTGTTGTCGGGACGACGGTGTCCGGCGCCGTCGATTCGAGCGGCACATTCACATTGACGAACGTCCCGCCGAGCCAGGTCGTTCTCAATTTTTCGGGTCCGGGGATCGACGCCTCGCTTCCACTGGGTGCGATCGCAGAAAACGACCGCGTGCAGATTTCCGTCACCGTCAGCGGCACGACCGCCTCGCTCGACACGCCGATTGCTGTCACGATCAGCGGCACGGTTGAGGGCGCCGGCGGCACGTGTCCGGTGGCGACGCTCAAGGTCAGGGGCGCGTATGTGCGGACGGACGCCGCCACGACGTTTACCGGGAAGGCCTGCGCCGACATCAACAACGGCGACAGCGTCGAGGGTGTCGGCACCAGGCAGACGGACGGGAGCGTGCTCGCGACCAGAATGGCGGTGACGGCCGCGCCACCGGTCACCTTCAGCGGCACGGTTGAGGGCGCCGGCGGCACGTGTCCCGTGGCGACGCTGAAGGTCAGCGGCGTATATGTGAAAACGAACGCCGCCACCGCCTTCACCGGGAAGGCCTGCGCCGACATCAACAACGGCGACACCGTCGAGGGCGTCGGCACCAGGCAGACAGACGGGAGCGTGCTCGCGAGGACGCTCAAGGTCGGCAATTGAGATAAGGGTGGAATCGAGCGCGCGTGTCGCGCGCTCGATTTCGTCTACGTGTGGGCTTCGCAGTCAGATCCGCCGCGCTACCGCTTCTTCTTCGGCTTCTTCTGTTCCTTCTTCATCGATGTACCCTTGGACATGCTGCCTCCGTGTTGTTGAAACCGGTGTCCTGATCATATCGGTGCCCGTCGTACGGTACAATAGTCGTTTCGCTCACCAACGATTTTCGCCCAGATCTCAGCCATATGATTTCCGTGCAGGGTGTGTCCATGCGGTTCGCCTCGAAAGTGTTGTTCGAGGACGTCACCGCCACGTTTTCGTCCGGCCGGCGCTACGGCCTCACGGGCCCCAATGGCGCCGGCAAGTCGACGTTCATGAAATTGCTCACCGGCGAGCTCGTGCCGCAGCGGGGAACCGTCACCAGGCCCGCCAAAGTCGGCGTCCTGCGGCAGGACCAGTTCGCCTTCGATGGCTTCCGCGCGATCGACACCGTCGTCATGGGCAACCAGCGGTTGTGGAGCGCCCTCGAGGAGCGTGAGCAGCTGCACGCCAAGGGTGATCTCACCGACCAGGACGGCATGCGTCTGGGCGAGCTCGAAGGGATCGTCGGTGACGAAGACGGGTACACCGCGGAGAGCGACGCTGCGGTGCTGCTCCAGGGCCTCGACATCGCCGAGGAGCTGCACGACCGGACGATGTCCGAGCTGCAGGGCGGCCAGAAGGTGCGCGTGCTGCTCGCGCAGGCGCTCTTCGGCAGGCCGCAGGCGCTGCTCCTCGACGAACCGACCAACCACCTCGATCTCGACTCGATCCACTGGCTGCGCGAGTTCCTGGTGCGGTACGACGGCACACTGATCGTCATCTCGCACGACCGCCATTTTCTGAACGCCGTCTGCACGCACACGGCTGATATCGACTACCAGACCATCATCACCTACACCGGCGGGTACGACGACATGGTGCTCGCCAAGACCCAAATCCGCTCGCGCATCGAGTCGGACAACGAGCAGCGCGAGAAGAAGATCGCGCAGCTGAACGAATTCATCGCGCGGTTCGGCGCCGGCACGCGCGCCAGCCAGGTCACGTCGCGCCGCAAAGAAGTGGAGCGGCTGCAGACGACCGATCTCGCGCGGTCCAACATTCAACGGCCGTACATCAAGTTCTCGATGAACCGGCCCTCGGGCCGCGTCGCGCTCGAATGCGCGGGCGTGACTAAGACGCACGGCGCCGCAGCCGTCGTGTCGAACTTCAGCGCCATTGTGAACCGCGGCGAAAAGATCGTCCTCGTCGGCCGCAACGGGCTCGGCAAGACCACCCTGCTGAAGGCCCTGCTCGCGGAAAGCGAGGGGACCGACGTGTCCGGCGCCGAGATCGATCGAGGGACGGTCCGCTGGGGCCACGAAACATCCATCGGCTATTTCCCGCAGGACCATACAGGCGCGATTCAACCAGGCATGACTGCGGTCGAATGGTTGCACCAGTTCGACCCCGCCGTTTCTCGACAGGAGATTCACGGTCTGCTCGGACAGATGCTCTTCAGCGGCGAGGAGGGACTGAAGCCGACCGAGGCACTGTCCGGCGGCGAAACGGCGCGGTTGCTGTTCTGCCGGATCATGCTGCTGAAACCGAACGTGCTGGTGCTCGACGAGCCGACCAACCACCTCGATCTCGAATCGATCAACGCCCTCAACGTGGCGCTCCAGGGATTCCAGGGAACGGTGCTGATCGCAACACACGATCAGGACGTGATGGAGGAAGTCGGGACCCGGGTGTGGCACTTCGAGCCCGGCGGGATTCACGACTTCAAGGGGACCTTCGAGGAGTACACCGTCTCGGTCGCCTGACCACCAGCAGCCCGGCGTGGTATCGTTCGCAGCGTTTATGGATCGAAGGCGCAAGCTGAGAACGGCCGCCGGCGCGCTCGCCATCGCCGCGGCGGCGTCCACGGTCGTCTGGTCGCAGTCCGCAGCGCCTCGCCGCCACATGGTCGCCGTGCGTGCCGGTCACCTGTTCGACGGCAAGTCGGCGACGCTCAAAGCCAACCAGGTCGTGCTGATCGATGGCGACCGAATCACCGCCTCCGGCTCCGACGTCCCGATTCCCGCCGATGCAACCGTGCTCGATCTCAGCCGCGTGACCGTGCTGCCGGGCATGATCGATACGCACGTCCACCTGTACGATCAGCAGGATGGACGTTCCTCGTCGTACCGCACGCTGGTCGCCGCGGCCAACGCACAGACGACGCTCAACGCAGGCTTCACGACGGCCGCCATCGTACGAAACGATCTCAAATAACCCGGTTGGCGGCGCAGCCGATCAGGTGTGCGAAAGGGCCACGTGAACGCGAAGGGTATAACGAGACGGGCGCTCCTGCAGACCGCCGGCGGGGTCGTCGCCGCTGCGGCCTTCCCCAGGCGCATCGCTGCTGGCGCGGCCACTGACACGGCGCCGGTGATCGGCCGGCTGAGCGCCTACATGGCGGCCGCCGCCACCCGCGATCTCCCGCGCGACGTCGTCGAAGCCACCAAACATCACATCCTCGACACACTGGCGGCGATGGTCTCGGGATCGACGCTGCCTCCGGGGCGCGTGGCGATTGCGCTGGCGCGGGCGCACACCGGAGAACCCGTCGCGACCGTCGCCGGGTGCGATGTGTTGTGCGGCCCTATCGAAGCGGCGCTCGCCAACGGCATGCTGGCACATGCGGACGAGACAGACGATTCGCACGCCCCGTCACATTCACATCCGGGCTGCTCGGTGGTGCCGGCCGCCCTCGCCGCGGGCGAACAGTTCGGCGTCGACGGCGCGCGGCTGCTCCGCGCGGTCGCGCTCGGCTACGACATCGGTCCACGCGTGACGATGACGCTCGGCGGCTTGCCGTTTCAGATGGAAACGCACTACAGCACCCACAGCATCGCCGGCGATTTCGGCGCCGCCGCAGCCGCGGCGTGCGCTGCGGGCCTCAACGCACAGCAGATGCGGTGGGTGCTCGATTACGCCGCACAACAGGCGTCTGGCGTCGCCGCCTGGCAGCGCGACACCGACCACATCGAGAAATCGCTCGTATTCGGCGGCTTCCCGGCGCGCAACGGCGTCTCCGCCGTGCTGGTGATTCAACTGGGCGGCACCGGTGTGGAGGACATCCTGTCGGGGCCCGACAATTTTCTGACGGCGTTCGCACCGAAGGCGGACCCCGCGCTACTGGTGGACAGGCTGGGCGAGCGGTACGAGATCACGCAGACCAACATCAAGAAGTGGACCGTCGGATCGCCGATTCAGGCTCCGCTCGATGCGATCGAGATCATCAGAAAGCGGCGTCCGTTCAACGCGGATCAAGTCCGGCAGGTGGTGGTGCGCGTCGCGACGAGCGAAGCCAGGACGGTGAACAACCGCGAGATGCCGGACATCAGCCTGCAGCACATGGTGGCCGTCATGCTCGTCGACGGGACTGCGTCGTTCAACGCGGCGCACGACAAGGGGCGGATGCAGGATGTCGCGATCCTCCGGCAGCGCGCGAAGGTGCAGCTGGTTCCGGACGAGGGGCTGGAAAAGTTGTATCCGCGGCGAGAGGCGATCGTCGAAGTCACCCTGACCGACGGGACGCGCCTGACGGAACGCGTCGCCGCGGTGCGAGGGACGTCGGATAACCCGATGACGCGCGAGGAGGTCGTCGCCAAGGCCCGCGACCTGCTGACGCCGATCGTCGGCGCCGCGCGCGCCGCCGGGCTCATCGAGACCGTGCTCACACTCGACACGGTGAAAGACGTTCGAACCCTTCGACCGTTCCTGCAGCGAGCTGCGTAGCGAAGAATCGCAGGGCTGAAGCCCTGCGCCACAAAAGTTCCCTTCAGCCCCGACCGAGCGCTGCCTTCACTCGCGCGGCAGTGAACGGGACCTGACGCAGCCGGACGCCGGTCGCGTCGAAAACGGCGTTCCCAATCGCCGCCGCGACGGCGCGGCTCGACGGTTCGCCCGCCCCGCCGGGCGGAAGCTCCGGGCGATTCACCAGCACGATGTCGATGACCGACGGAATGTCCGACGCTCTGGCGACCGGGTAGCTCGCCCAGTCGACGCTCGTCACGCGGCTGCGGTCGAATGTCGTCTCTTCCTTGATCGTCCGGCTGAGCGACTGAATGAGGTTCGCTTCGATCGTCCGCCGGAGTCCCATGGGATTCACGACGAGCCCACAGTCGTGCGCGCACACGAAGCGCGTGACGCGCACCGCCCCGGTCCGCCGATTGACTTCGACCTCGGCGACCGTGCCGACATACGTGCCGTTGCGCGTCCCGAGCGACGCGCCGCGTCCGGTGGCGACGTCGCCGGCGGCACTGCCCGCGCCAACCTTCTCTGACCGGGGCGAGCGGCGACCATCCCAGCCCGCTTTCTCGGCCGCCGCGGTCAGCACCGCTCGCGCCCGCGGCTCCTCGATGTGCTTGATCCGAAAATCGATCGGGTCGATACCGGCGGCTGCGGCCAACTCGTCGATGAACGACTCGACGGCAAACGACGTCGCCGGCCCCTCCGGATCCCGCAAATGCGTCGCGCGCAGCGGCGACGCGACAGCGGCAAAGCTCGGCACGATGTGCGCGGACGCGTGGAGATTCGGGAAGACGTACGCCGGCGTCTGACGGCCCCACTCGGCGAACTCGTCGCCGCCGTAGGTGGGCGGTGTACCGGCGAGCTGCGCCGCCAGATAGTTGCCGGCCGTCGCCGGCACGGCGGCGATCTCGTTGCCCGAGAACGCGCGCGACGCGAACTCGATGGCGGTCACCTCTCCCCGCGCGTCGAGGCCGCCGCTCAAGTCGCACACCACCGCGGGCCCTTTCGGCCCCCACGCCGTCATGTCGTCGCGCGTCCACTGCACGCGCACCGGGCGGCCGGCCGCCTGCGACAGCAGCAACGCATCGGCGGCGACGTCTTCGAATCCCGCCCGGCCGTACGATCCGGAGTCTTCCACCCACACGATCCGAATCTTGTCGAGCGGCACACCAAGCAGCTCCGCGAACGCACGCTGCATCGCGTGCGGTTTCTGGGCGCCGGTCCACACCGTCGTCACGCCGTCCGCACCGACGTCAGCGACCGCGCACCCGGGCCCCATCGTCGCGTGCGACTGGAACGGGAAGTCGTAGCTGGCCTGGATCTTCCTGGCGGCGCTCGCGAGCGCGGCCGCGGCATCACCGCGCTTCTCGGTCTCTCTCGTCGCCTTCGGCGTGGCGCTGCGCATGTACTGATACACCTCGGTGTGCGGTGTGAAGGCGGCGGTCGGCGCGCTCCACGCCACCTTCAACGCCTTGGCCGCACGAATGGCCGCCCACTCTGTGTCCGCCACAACACCGACGAAGTTGCCTTTCACGACGGTCTTTACGAACCCGCCGATGTTTTTCACGCCGTCCTCGTTGACGTTCATCAGCTTGGCGCCGACGCCTGATGGCCTGATGACGCGGCCGTGGAGCATGTTCGGCACCCGCACGTCGGTGACGAATTCAAAGCGGCCGAAGACCTTCGCCGGAATATCCTTTCGAGGCAGGGAGGATCCCACCACGGTGTAGGTTGCGGGATCTTTCGGCTTGCCCGACCCCTCAACGTTGAGCGCGAATCCCTGGCCCGAGACCTTAAGCGTGTCGTTCAAATCGGCGCCGGCCGCCAGCTCGCCGTACGCGACCCGCTTCGAACGGTCGCTCTTGATGCTCACGATGCCGTCATGCACATCGAGATCGCCGACCGGCGCGCTCAGCCGGCGCGACGCCAGCTGCAATAACAAGCCGCGGATGGTCGCCGCGGCATTGCGCAGCGGTCTGGCGCCCTGGCTGATCGACGTGCTGCCGCCGACGCCGCCCTGATCCGCGGTCCGCGAGGTGTCGCCCATCACGAACGTCACGCGATCGGGCGCGACATCCAGCTCCTCGGCGACGATCTGCGCGAGCGCGGTCTCGACGCCCATGCCGATTTCCACTTTGCCGGTGAAGACGTGCACGAGGCCGTCCCCATCGATCCGAAGCCACGCATCGAGCCGGCCGCCCGCCGTTGGCAACGTCGACGTCGGCGCCTGCAGCGGCGCCGCAAGTAATCGCGGGACGATCGCCGTATCGATCAGGCTGAAGCCGACGAGCAGACCGCCCGCGTCCTTGAAGAAGTCCCGCCTGGAGATCGACATTCTGGAGGCCATGGCTATGCGCTCCTCTTGACGTCGCCGGCCGCGCGCCGCACGGCCGCAAACAACCCCGCGTGGCTGCCACACCGGCACACGAGGCCTTCACACGCGGTCCTGATCTGCTGCTCGTTGGGACGAGGATTGCGATCCAGCAGCGCTTTCGCGGTCAACATCCAGCCATTCAGACAGTAGCCGCACTGCAGCGATTGCTCCTCGATGAACGCCTGCTGAACGGGATGCGGCTTCTCCGGTGTCCCGAGGCCTTCGATCGTGACGATCTCCTTGCCGGCGGCCGACGACACCGGCAGCTGACACGATCGCACGGCGCGGTTGTCGACGAGCACCGTGCATGCGCCACATTGGCCGAGGCCGCAGCCGAAGCGCGGATTCTTCGAGCCCAGGTTGTCGCGCAAGACGTACAGCAACGGGCAGTCGGGATCCACGTCGACGTCGTGGGTCCGCCCGTTCACTCGCAAAGATGTATGGCTCATCGATCGGCCTCCAGGCGCTTCAGGCGCTCCAGGGCGCCTCCTGTGCGGGCCCTGATTCTACGACAGGCTGCAGCCTCAGGGGCGTCAAAACGATGCGCGCTACGTTACTATGGCGGGACATGTCGCGATCGATGCTGTTCGTCTTCGCCCATCCCGACGATGAGAGTCACTGGAGCTCGGGGATCGCCCTGCGCTGTCACGCCGAGGGCGTTCGCACCGTGCTGGTCACCGCCACGCGTGGCGGTCGCGGGACGACAGGCGATCTCTGTTCCGTTGAAGAGCTCCCGCGGGTTCGCGAACAGGAGCTTCGGGAAGCGGCACGAGTCCTTCAGTTCGATTCGGTGGAGATCCTTCCTTACGTGGACAAGGAGTTGACCACTGCGCCGCCAGAGGAAATCCGCCGCTCGCTGGTGTCCGTCATCCGACGCGAACGTCCCTCCATCGTCGTGACGTTCGACCCCAACGGCCTGACGAACCACATCGATCACCTGGCGATCAGCCGCTTCACGTCCGACGCGATCGGCGCCGCCGCCGACCCGCGATGGCTGCCGGAGCTCGGCACGCCACACAGTGTCGCGCGGCTGCTGTGGACGGCGCCGGTGATGCCGTGGGACGAGGGCGATTTCCGACCGCGCCCGGGCGTCGATTTCCTCGTCGACACGGCCACGTGGTGGCAGCATCGTGCGCAGGCGCTCGCCGCCCACAAGACGCAGCGCGCCACGCTGGACAAGCTGTACTTGAAACAGCCCAACGTCGAGCGTCTCCTGAGCTTCGATATCCTTCGTCAGGCGTGGGGGCCGCCGCTTGCCAGCCGTCCTGCCGACGACGTGTTTGCAGGGATGGATAGCCTATGACCGATGACAAACCGATGAAATCGTCGTTAGAGCTCGCGATGGAGCGTCTGCGAAAGAAGGACGAGGATGCCGGCATCCTGTCGAAGCCGGTGACCGAGGCGCAGAAAGCCGCCATCGCCGAAGTGCGTAACTTCTACGAGGCGAAGATCGCCGAGCAGGAGGTGCTGCACCAATCAACGCTGCGCGCGATGGTCGATCCCCTGGAACGGGCCACGCTTCAGGAGAACTATCGTCGGGATCGCGAGCGGTTCGCGTCCGACCGGGACGCGAAGATCGAAAAGATCCGTCATGGATGACACGTTTCTCGTCACCTGCCCCTACTGCGGCGAGGACGTGGAGATCTACGTCGAGGCGGAGATGCGGGGCAGCTTCGTCCAGGACTGCGAAGTGTGCTGCAACCCCTGGCGGGTGCGGGTGTCGCGGGAAAACGGTGAGCGATCGGTCGATATCGCGCGGGCGGACGGGTCGGAGTAGGTTCTGTGATATAATGCCTGTCGCGGTGGAAGTCTTCCCTGTGCTGTGCTGCCTTTCGAGCGTAACGAGCCTTTCCTGACTCGCTCCTCCACAAGTACTGCTTAGCCGAGACGAAATACATCCACAGGTCCGTGTTGGACCGTCGGAGAATGCGCCGCACACGCGGCGCCGGTTGTCGCATCTGCGACAGAGGAGTCAGTTGATGAGTCGTAAGCTGTATGTTGGAAACTTTCCGTACGAAGTCGGGGAAACCGAGTTGCAGGAGCTGTTCGCGCGCGCCGGCACCGTCGAAACGGTCAAGGTGATGCGTGATATGGCGACTGGCCGGTCGCGCGGGTTCGCGTTCGTGGAAATGAGCACGGACGAAGAGGCCCAGAAGGCGATCACCGAGCTCAACGCGTTCGAGATGGGCGGCCGCGGGCTGACCGTCAACGAAGCGCGCCCCAAGCCGGCGTACTCGGGCGGCGGTGGCGGCGGATACGGCGGTGGCGATTCCGGTCGCCGCAGGTCCGAGCCGCGCTGGTAACAGAACGAGAATCTGGAGGGGGCGGGCGTATGTCCCGCTCCCACCGGTTCGTTCACATTACCGCTGAGTATCCTGGTTCTGCCCGAGCCTTCGCTCCGAGACCCACTGGTTGCTTACGCTTCCGAGGTCGGTTTTCGGGTCGTGCCGCCGCCATGAGGTGACGGCCGCGACAATCGCGCCCAGGCCCGCCAGCCCAACGATCATCCATACAGTAAACATGAGCATCTCCAGTTGGCGAGTGGGCGAATCCCGGCACTCGAATCGGTTGAAGGTCGGCCGTGCTCGATGTCCGCGACGTGACACGCAGTCGGACTTCAGGTTGATTGACGGAGTCCACTACTATACCGTATTGCTGCCGGTCCAGCCGTACGGGCGCCAAAGGTCGTGCTGGCTGCGTCCGCGAGCTTTCGTGCTTCTCCGCGGGTCGGATCACGAAAACGGTGTATAGTGGGAACGAGGCGTCTAGAACTGAGTCAGCCAGCGTCGACAAACGACCCCTCTCATCCAGGCCCCGCGAGGCCTCGTTCGTTCGACCGTCGGCAGTCCAGCCGATGACCGATCAGCCGGACTGACCGCCGATCAGCGAAGGAAGCTATGTCGAGACGAAACGGGGACCGAGCCAGATTTCAAAAAGACCGAAAACGCAAGATGCTGAAGCGCCAGCGTCTGCAGGCGCTCATCCTCACACTGCGTGGACCCACACCGCCGGCGCCGCCTCAGGCCGAACACGGTCGGTCGTAACGCGGTCGCCCGACAACCACCAACACCAACACCAACGACAGCAAGACACACAACAGGAGAATCGACATGCCAAGTATGAATGGAACGATCAAGCGCCTCGTCAGTGACAAAGGGTTCGGATTCATCGCCGCGAGCGACGGGAACGAGTACTTCTTCCACCAGTCGGCGTGCACCCAGACCCCGTTCGACGAGCTTCGCGAAGGCCAGGCCGTGACGTTCGACAAGGGCCAGGGGCCGAAGGGACCACGGGGCGAGAATGTCAAGCTCGCGTGAGGTCGCGCCGGCCCCGGCAAGCAGCGCGACGCTGACCACGGCCGACGTCGAACGGCTCGTGCGGAGTGTGATCGTCGACCGCGGCTTGCGGTGTTCGCTGCTGTCGGTGACCGGGGCGCCTGTCGGATGGAACGTCATGGTCCGCGCGGGCACCGGGGCCATGATTCGGTTCGCCGTCCCGAGTCAACGCCCGATCGCCGCGCGGGCGGCGATCCAGGATCTGTTGGAGGCGGAACTCTAAGCGGGCCCTCGAACGCGAGCACGATCCCGCTTCGCGCGGGGCCGTGAATCAGCGCACCTTCGTCGGTGTCTTCCACCGCGACTCCAGCCGCGGCGATCCGTTCGACGAGCGCCGATCGGACGTGCCGTCCGGTGTCGGTCCTTCTCCTGCGACCCCGAATGGGCCGTGTCTAGACGCGTGCCGCAGGTCGGCCGGCCATCATCTCGTCGACGCTGAACGTACCGGCGCCGTGGGCGGCGAGAAACGCGAAGACGCAGGCGTAGAAAAGCGGGATCTCGCCGATGTTCTGCACCGGCCAACCGCCTCGCGGGTAGTGAGCCAGGAAAAACGCGACGATCATCTCGATCAGCAGCAGGGCCGCCACCGGCCGCGTGAGAAAGCCGACGATCAGCAGCACGCCGCCAACCAGCTCCAGGTACCCCGCGAAACCGAAGCGCGACATCAACGGCGCGGGCAAGCCCGGTCCGCCAAACCCACCCATCCAGCCAAACACTTTCTGTAGACCGTGCTCGATGAACAGCAGTGCCGTGCCGACGCGCAGGATCGCGTAGGACACATCCCTCAACGTCTTGTTCATGACATGACTCCGTGGCGACATTGTGACCAAATCCACGCGTGGCGTCCATAGCCATGACCCGTGCGGCGACGCGGACTGTGGGACGCGCGTTACGGTTGCTGTTGGCGGAACGTGACCACCAGCACGTCCCGGTGCGCGGCCAGCGCGGGATCGAGCGCCTGGACCGCGGTCACGCCGTGATACACCCGCGTATCGTCGAGCAGCGCCGCGTCGAACGGCTCGATCAGCGTGAAGTCGCCGAGCTGCCGACCGTCCCGGCCATGAATGGTCGTCGTGCCGCTGGCGATGTTGCGGCGATGGATCAGGAGCACGAGCACGTAGTCGACGCCGTCGCGATGGAGACCTTCCGGAGTGGGCCGTCCATCTTCGCCACGCCGCGCCTCGATCCGGAACTGATGGACTTCCGCCCGCCACGCACGCGTCCCAGGCGCCACGCTGCTGAAGAACGAGCGGCAAAAGGCGAGAATCGTCTTCATCGCGGGACCGTCACCCACGTCCCCGGCGATCGGCTCGAACCACCGCGCGATGCCGCCGTTCAACGGGTTGTAATCGAGCGCCTGATAATGCGGTTGATGGGGCTCGCGTTCGATCGGGCCTGTATCGGTGGCCGCCCAGACGCCGTGCCGGCGGCGGCGGTATCGCCCACCATCCGCCATGTAGGTGTCGACCTCGAGGTCGTCCCAACTGTCCGCAAACCGCTGCCAGTCGGACAACGATCCGAACGGCGCCAGGATCTCGCGCATCGCGCTGCCGTGGACGAACGCAAATCCGTCCTGGACAACGGCCGATTGCAGGGAGGCGTGGGTCGCCGCGGTCGCGCCGCTCATGACCACGAGTGTACTCCGGCCGCGGGACGAGTGTGCGCCACGGGACCGATAGGCTGTGGCGCGACAGATACGCTGTGGCGCGACAGATACGCTGTGGCGTGACAGATACGTTGTGGCGCAGGACTTGAGTCCTGCGTTGTAGGATAGCGATCGTGCGCGCCCGCTTCGGCCTGCCCCTCGTCATCCTCTCAAGCGCCACCCTCGTCGCGCAGCAGCCGGTGATTCGCGACGGCCGCCTGTTTCAATCCGGCATCGAGCTGACGAGCCTCACCGCCACGGTGCGTGACGGCCAGGGCCGGCTCGTCACCGGCCTGGGACCAGACGCGTTCACGGTGTACGAGGACGGCGAGCCGCAGACGATCACGCAATTTACCGGCGAGCGCGTGCCCATCAGCCTCGGCGTGCTGCTCGACACCAGCGACAGCATGTTCGGCCAGCGCCTCAGGGACGCCCGCGCCGCCGTCGAGCGGTTCCTCTTCGACCTGCTCGACCCGGGCGACGAATACTTCGTGCTGTCGTTCAATCATCGACCGCACGTCCTTACGCAGTGGACGAGCACGCCGTCCGTCGTACGGCGCGCGCTGGACCGTCTGCGGCCGAGCGGCGGCACCGCGGCGTACGACGCCGTCATCGCGTCGCTGCCGATGTTCGTCAAAAGGTCACGCGAGCGTGCGGCGGTGCTCGTCATCTCCGACGGCGCCGATACCGCCAGCACGGCCACCATTCGCGAGGTGCATTCTGCGCTCCTCAGAAGCAGCGCGTTCGTGTACGCCATCGCGATCGATTCGCCGGCCCCTCAGGCAATCAACACACGCGTCAACCCGACGGCGCTGCGGGAGATCACGGACGACAGCGGCGGTCGGACCGAAATCGTCCAGACCAGCGCGGACCTGGCCGGCGCCACGGCTCGCATCGCCGAGGAACTGAACAGCCAGTACGTTCTCGGCTACACCTCGTCTCATGGCGCCGACGGGCAGTATCACAGCATCCGCGTCCGCGCAGGGGGGACCGACCACAAGGTCAGGGCTCGCTCCGGCTACGTCGCAAGCCCCATCGTCGGTCGTTAGCAAACGACCGTCGCCTGACGACTGGTGACGCCATGGAAGATCAGCCGACGTGCCTGTGGACGCTGCGCCGGAAAGGCCGCGAAGTCGCCTGCCTCGTCCGGCTCGTTCCGTACGGTATCGAGATCGACGTCGCCTACGACGGGCACCCGATCATGACGCGCGTCTTTGAAACAGGTGAAGAGGCGATGGCGTGGGCGGCCAAGACGCGTGTTGAACGCGAAGGCCGCGGTTGGCGGTAGCTACTTCGCGGTGAAGAAATGACCGCTCGCGAGCTGTTCTGTCCACGATCGCGCGGCCGGCTCACTGACCGATCGTTTCATTTCTCCCGTCTCTCTATGCGGTGGCCCGCGCCCTCGAGAAGGTCGCGGTACTCACCAGATTGTTCGCGATGACACCCAAACCGACCCAGCGGTGCATGCCGTCTTCACCATGGTAGCGACAGCGGTCGAGTCCGTGTCGGCGTTTGAGCACACTGATGCGGCCTTCACAGCCGACGCGCCACCGTTGTCCCCGACGGAACCAGCGTTGATGTTCGTACGCGCGTCGCGCGGGCGACTTCGGGCCGCGCCGCGGCAAGATCACGCGCCGGACGCCCCGTTCAATGGCGGCCCGTTCGTTGGCCGCCGAGCTGAAGCCGCGATCGCCCGCGGCGAGGTCAGGGGCGCGGCCGAAGATCGTCTGATGCCGATCCAGCGCCGCCGTCCACAAGGTGACATCGGCCGGTCGCCTGGGGTGCACCTCGTACGCCGTAATGATCTGATGTTCCGATTCTTGAATGGTGACCAGCTTGCCGAACTCGTTGGGTTTCGCAATCTTGCCCTTCCGGATGGTTTCGGTGTGTGGTTCGAACACGCTCAGGACTTTGTCGGGAACGTGCGTGTCACCACCCAGCACGCGGGCCCGCGTCTGCGCGAGCACCCGCTGGACGAGCGGCCGCATCTGCTGCAGCTGGTCCTGGGCGCGCTGAAGGAGGGGTTGCAGGTGTGGACTCGCCGTGCGCGCGCGGTGTCCCAATCGACGGACCATCGTCGTCGCGTCTCGCACGACGGCGCGGGTCGTGGCCATCAGCTTGCGATAACTCTGCACGAAGGCGACGCGGGTCTTCGCCGAGCGGGCCTGGTACGCAATCGTCAGCACCGTGCGCGTCACGCTCCGCAGCCGATTACGAATCCGCGCCGGCGAATCGCCCAGCGCCGTACTCGCCCGTTGCATCGTGCGCGTCAGCACCCGCACCCCGTCCTGCAACAGCGTGCTGTCGGTCGGATAGTGCACATTGGTTTCTACGACCGTGGTGTCGATGCGAAAGCGACGGCCGTGCGTCACCCCCGCCCGCTTCGCGACTTCGATGACCTGTCGATGCAACTGCTCAATGACCTCTGGACCAAGCGCCCGGGCAATCTTCAGAATCGTTTTCGCGTCAGGCACGTCGCCCGCATCGATCCGCGAGAATGCGCGATACACCAAGTTGGGCCGCACCTCCTGCTCCAATTCGTCGTAGCTCCAGTCAAACAGGTGCTTCAAGATCAGCATCCGAATGACGACCTCGGCCGGCGTGCCCGGCCGCCCGCGGCGCCGACTCTGCGGCCAGCGCGCCTCAAGCGCGTGAGCCACGACCTCAATCACGGCCTCGTCCTCGAGCAACGTGTCGATCTTCCGCAACCAATCGGGCCACAATTTGTGCCCATCGGGCAACAGGACTTCAAACAGACTCCGCTCCCGCTGTCGGCGCTGAACCATGCCCGCTCCTTTGATGAATCGTCACGCGCGGGCAGTGTAGTACGTCGGATCGATCGTCGCAATCGCAGAATCGGCAGAATCGACCGTTTGGTCACGGCCGGCCGCCGGCCATCGGTACCAGTCAGCGACTTACGCGGTCATTTCTTCACCGCGAAGTAGCTAGATGACGAGTAGCACGCCGCTGCAGAGTGATCCGGTGGACTGCGCAATGGCCGACGCGTAGAGCGCCACCTGCAGGCGATACTGCTCTTCGCCAGGCGCCGCGAGCTCGCGGTCGGTCTTGTAGTCCACCGCGATCCACGCGCCGTTGTCCTCGAAGGCCAGATCCACCACGCCTTCGACGAGCATGCCGTCGGGTAGCGTGTAGGTCACCGGCGTCTCTCGACGGCACCGCCCCTGCGCGTCGGCCCAACGCGCGCGGGCAAGCAGATCGTGCGCAAGGACACGCTCCACCACGGCAGCCGCCACGATCGCTTCGTCGGCGCTCAGACCCAGCATGCGCGCCTCAATCGCGGAGAATTCTTCCAACGCCTGCCGCGCCGCGTCGAAGGGCGCCTTCGCCAGCACGGCGTGCACGAGCGAGCCGAATCCGATGCCACGAGGCCGCTGATCGTCGTCACGTTTCACATTCACGATCCGAATCGCGTCCGGCAGGACCGGCAGTGCGGGCGAGATCCGATCCTGTTTCGCCACCCACTCGCGTACGGTCTCCACGACAACCGACGGCACAACGCCCGCCGCCCGCGCATCGTGGCGGGCCAGCTGCCACCGATCGTACCGGCTGCGGCCGTCGGCGATGACATGTTTCGGGACGTCCTTGACGATGAGCTCTTCGCGGCGGACACCGAACGGCGGCTTGGCGCCGAGTACAAGCGCCGTCGGATCCCACCACACGACGGAGTACCCCGCCTCGGCGAACGTGTGCTGGCCCGGACAGACCGTGCCCGGCCCTGCGGTCTCGTCGTGCGGCCGCTGCAGCACCGAATCTTTCGACTTAAAGGCGGGACATTTGACGGCCCGCGTCGCCCTCCGGCGCGCGGCCACCGGCGGGTACAGCGCGCTATTGAGCGGACTGAACCACCCGCCTTCCCACCGATCGTCGCCGAGCGCCGGCACGACGAGCACATCGCGCGCGCGCGTGGCGGCCACGTACGCGAGGCGGACGCCTTCGGCCTGATCGCGCGCGACCTCTTCCGCCTCGTGCTCGTGCAGCTCGTGCGGCGCCCAGCCGCCAATCTTCATCGCACAGAGCCGCTGCGACGCATCGAGGTAGCGGCTCGCGTCGCTGCGGCTCAAGCGGCAGGTGAGATCCGCGAGGATGACGACCGGGAACTCGAGGCCCTTGGCTTTGTGCACCGTCATCAGCCGCACCCCGTCGGTCCCCTCTTCGAGAATCGGCGCTTCGGCCGCGGCGGTCGATTCGGCCGCCACGCGGAGCTCGTCGATGAAGCCGCGAAACGAGATGCCGCCGCTCGCCTCGTACTGACGAGCGAGCTCGGCGACGTGAAGCACGTTGGCCAACGCCTGTTCGCCCGCCGGCCGCAGAATGAACCCGACGTGCGCGCGCGTCTCCGTCAGCACGCGGCCGATCGTATCGGCCACCGGCCGGTAGTTCCGGCCGCGATGCAGTTGCTGAAGCAGGCGTAGCGCATCGGCGATCGGCGTGAGATGCGCCGTCGGCTCGGCGGTCAGCGCGAGATCCTCGCCGGCATTGCCGCCAAGCTCCCTCGGGATCCGGAACGGATGAAAGGCGCCGAACCGATGGCGGAACTCGAACAGGTGTTCGTCGTCGATCGCGAACAGGGATCCCTTCAGCGTCGCAAACACCGACAGCTCGTCGTCCGGCCACTCGATCGCGGCAAGCGCGGCGCGGATGGTCTCGACCTCTTCGCGGCCGTGGAACGCCTTGCCGCCCACCAGCAGATGCGGAATGCCCCTCGCCTCGATGGCGTCGACGTAGTCTCGGGTGATGTCCTCGCCAAAACTGACGAAGCGACGAAATAACACCGCGATGTGCCGCGCTTGAAGTTGGACCCGCTGTTCGGAGCCATCCGCGTGGCGCTCGGACACCTGCCAGCCGTTGTTGTCGTCAACGAGCCATGCGATGAAGCCTCCGACGGCATCAGGCAGCGAATGCTCGACGGCTTTCGCCGAGGCCTTCAACGGTCCCCCTCTGCCGTACGGCTTCGGGACCGGCAGCGCGACGATTGCTGGCTGGGAATCGTCGGCCGGCCGATGCGGTGCCAGCGGCACATACTCGGCCTGTAACGCCACGCTGTCCGCGCGCATCGCTTCGCCGAAGGCGGCGTTGACGAATCGTTGAATCGCCGGCACGCTCCGATAGCTCGTCGTGAGCTGCAGCACGCGTCCGCCGTGCTCCGCGAGCTGATCCCGCACCCGCCAGTAGGTGCCGACGTCGGTCCCGCGGAATCGATAGATCGCCTGCTTGGGATCGCCGACGAGGAAGAGCTTGCCGGAAACGGGCCGGAGCTCGCCCGCAGTCCCGGCGTCTGGATCACCGGCCAGGAGGAGCAGGATCTCAGCCTGGACGGGATCGGTGTCCTGAAACTCGTCGACGAAAATGCGCTTGAATTTCCGTTGCAGGTGTCCCCGGACCGCCGCGTTCGACTTGATGAGATCCCGGGCCCGAACCAGCAAATCGGCGAAATCGAGCACGCCCGCCGCCTCCTTCAGCGCCTGATATCGTGCAGTTGCGCCGGCGAGCTCCTGCTGCAGCGCCGCCGCCAGATCGGCGTCTGCCTGCCGACGGAACTGCTGGAGGTCGGCGAAAAGGGCATCGCGTGCGGCGAGCACGGCGGAGCGCGCCATGTCCCTGGAGAATTTGTAGCCGCTGCCCTTCCGCGTCCTCGAGAATCCACGATCGCGCGTGAGATCGACGAGCCGCGCTTCCCAGGCGTCGAGATCGCGTTGTCCGAACGACTGTTCGAGCCGGATATGGCGACTGAGCCGGCGCACCGCCTCGGTGTCCACGAACAGATTGTCGCGTTCCGACGAAGGGGCCGCCGTGAGATCGGCGAGCTGATGCAACGCGGTCACCAGCCCATCGACTTCGGACGCGCGATCAAACGCCGGACGCGTCCAGGGTTGCGGAAAATCGCGCCACTCGGCAAGCGTGCGGCCCGCCGTACGCAGCCGATCGATGGGGCCGTCCGAGCCGCCGCCGGCAAACCCGGGGGCGCTGGTTCGCCGCAGCGCCCGCCGCAGCCCTTCGGGCGCGCCCTGCAGCGAATCCTGCAGCCACGCGTGAAACGCCCGCGCGTACAGACGCTCGGCCTGCGGTTCGGTTAAGACGGCAAACAGCGGATCGACGCGTGCTTCGACCGGTCGCTCACGCAGCAGCTCCGCGCAGAAGCCGTGGATCGTGTTGACGTGCGCCTCCTCGAGGTATTTCAGCGCATGCTCAAGCAACTCGCGCGCGGCATCATCATGAGTCTCGGCGCGCTCCTGTTCGATCGCCTCGCGAAGACGCAGCTTCAACTCGCCGGCGGCCTTCTCTGTAAAGGTCACGGCGACGATTTGCATGATCGTGGCGCGTCCCGTTGCGAGCACGCGCAGGATCCGCTTGATCAGTTCGGTAGTCTTCCCGGTGCCGGCGGCTGCTTCGACGACGAGCGTTTCATCGAGCGCCTCGTGGATGGCGCGGCGCGCGTCGGCATCGGAATACAGAGAGTCGACCACGGTCGTCATCGCATCGACCTCAACGCCAGCAGATCACCGAGTTTGTCGGGCGATTTTCTGCCCACTCGCTCTTCCTCACGGGGCCCGCAGACGGACCGGAAGTCGCACCACGTGCAGGCGCGCTCGGCGGGCGCCGCCGGCAGGAAGCCGGTTTCGACGGCGCGGTCGATGATCGTCAGGACCTGCAGTCCCTGGCCGCGCGTGTAGTCGTTGATCGGAATCTCGTGCTCCACGAACCCGCCGGCCGTCGTCGAGTAGAACAGCCGGCCGCTGACGACTTTTTTCCCGAGGCCGACTTCCACCGCCAGGCTGTACAAGACCGGCTGCAGGGTTGACCCGCCGCCGACAATCAGGTCGGTCGTCGATCGGTTTCTGCCGGTCTTGTGATCGGTCACGCGCAGCACGTCGAGATCGTCACGCTGTTCGATGAGATCGACCGATCCTCGGAGGATGAACCGGCCGTCGACGACGACCGGATCCGGGATGCTGTGTGGGTCGCGTCCTTCATCGCTCAGACCAAAGCTGAATTCGAAGTACTTGGGGTGCCACCGACCGCCTTCCGCAAGCTTCTGCACCCAGATCCCAAGGTCGCGGCCGAGCTCGTCGATCTCGTCCCGCCAGACGCGGTCGATCGCCGGCGCCAACGCCTCGGCGTACTCCGCCGCGACGCGGTCGAGGACGGCCGTGAGCGTCTCGAGCGCGTCATGAAGGCGCTCGCCCCGCACCGGCAGCGCGCCGGCCGACTCCATCGCACGAAAGAACTCGGCCTGCGCCTTGTGATACAGGCTGCCCCTCGTGAGCGGGTCCATTCGAACGATCGGTTCGGGCTCGTCCCACGGTTCCAGGCGATAAATCGTCGCCAGCAGGAACTGATACGGGCAGGACGCGAACCGTTGGAGTGCCGACAGCGAATACGGACGGTGGTTCAGGCGGTGACTCGCCAGAGCCGTCTCGATGCCCGGTGTAACCCTGATCAACCCATCGCTCGAGGACCAGGCTGTTCTCCCGCGCGACCACCGGCTGATCACCGAGCGGCGCAGCGCGTCGTTGAGGCCCAATAAGTAATGTGCGTGCCCCTTGACCGACGATCCGTCTCTCACGTCGAGCAAGGGCTTGAGGACCGCGAGGTCGTGCTCGAGATCGTCGATGGCGCGATCGGGATCTTTCGGCGCCGGCCAGGCGAGGCTCGCGCCGCCTTCCTGGGCCGCTTCTTCGGCGAGGACGCGGTGATCGGGCACGCGGCCCGTCATGGCCCGCATCACGTCGAGCGCGTAGAAGGACGGCACGCGCGCCCTGGTCTCGGCAACGTCGAGACGCGGATACGACAGGTGCAGACGCTCGCTCGCCGCGCCAATCGCAATCTTCAGCAGCAGCCGCTCGGCGGTGCCGCGCTCCTCCTGACCGATCAGGGCGCGATCGAGCCTGCGGCGCCTCGCGTCGAGCAGCAACGGATCCTCGCGCGGCCGCTGAGGCACCACACGCTCGGCCAGTCCAGGGACAAAGACGACGCGGAAGCTGCGGCCCCGCGCCTGGTGCGGTGTCCCGACGAACAGCCGGCCGTACCGACGCGCGGGCGGATCCCAGTCCAGGGTCACGAGCCGATCGTGGAGGACGTTGCGCGCCTCTTCGAGCGCGACAGGCCCGACTTCGGCCATCGGACGCAGCTCCGCGAGCGTCTGCAACACCCTCGTCGGATCTCTCAGCGCCCGGGTCGCCAACATCGAAAATCGATCGACCCACGCGCCCCACACGTCGCGCTCGGGCCACTCGGCGAGCGCATCGACAATCGGCAGCGCGAACCGGCGAAGGTGAACGAGGTTTCTCAAATCGCGCTCGAAGCGCGCGATGCGCGGAGCCTCGGGCTCCTCCGTGCGCAGCGCGGCGATGCGGTAGCGGAAATCGGCCGCGAGGCCGTCGAGCCGCCGACGCCAGCGGGCGTTGCCGTCGGCACGCGTGCGGCCGCCGACGACGGCGGATTCGACGATCAGCTCTTCCCATTTCCATGGCGACCGCAGCGTCCCGTCCACGACCGCCTCATCGTCCGAGTCCGGAGCCTCGTCATCCAGCGGCGCGATAACTGCGCCTTCATCAGACCACCGCTGACTGTCGACTGACGACTGACGACTGTCGACTGACGGCACTTGACCAAGCGACAGGTACTCGTCGAATCGCTTCGCCGAGAGGCCCTCGACGGCACACGACAGCAGCGCCACGAACGCGCGCCCCGCGGGATCCGGACGCCGGGTGCCGCGATCGAAATACACCGGGACGCCGCCGCGGGCGCACGCGTGTTCGAGCAGGCCCAGGTAGTGCTGCGGCGCCCGCAGGAACACCGCCATCTCATCGAACCTCACCCCGCGCGCCGCCTCGTCCAGCACACGACGGACGATTTCCACCGCCTCTCGTCCTTCTCCAGGCGCGGAAAACAGCGTGACGTCCCCGGTCCGCCCGCGCACCGGCGGGCGGTCGATCGTGAAGATGTACCGGCGCAGGGTTTCCAGATCGGAAGTCTCATGTGTCAAGTCTGAAGTCTCACCACTCCCGGAGACTTGAGACTTGACACTTGAGACTTGACTGACCGGCTCAACCGTGCCGCCCAGCGCCACGAGCGCATCGCGGGCGAACTGATCGCCGTCGGGGACGGTCGCGACCACATCAGGCGAGCGCGCCACGAGCGCCGCGACGAAAAGGCACTCGGCGCGCGAATCCATCGGGACGTCGAGCAGGAGCATCGGCAGCTCGGCCCATGGAACCTTGCCCGCCCGGCACGCCTCCGCCGCGAGGCGAAAGAGCGCCGCGCGATCGTCAACGGCGGTGCGATCGAGCTGTTCTTCGACGCGCGCGAGCAAGCGGCCGATGTCGGCCTGCGCGTCCACATCGTCCGCGGACGCGTCCTCGAGCCCCGCGCTCATGCGATGTGCGCTGACTCCGGCGAGGCGCAGCTCGTGCAGCGTACGCGCGAGCGCTTTCGGAAACCCCGGCATCGCAGCCACCGGAGCGAAGTACGCCAGCTCTCCGGCCGCAACGGCATCGAACACCGCGCGCGCGGCAACCGCCTCGGCACCGGCCGCCGTACCAGGCGCCCGCCGTGGCCCGGCGACGCCGGCGGCCGCAGCACGGGCGGCCAGCTCGGTGAGACTGAAACGGGTCAGGCCAAATGTCGCGCCGCTTCCTCGCGCGATCGTGCGCACGAAGTCGTCTGCGGCGCCGCGCGACGCGCCAACCACGAGAAGCTGGGTTGCCGGTGGACGTCCGGCGAGGAACTTCGTCGCCCGGTCGAGCCGCCAGGCCGCAGACGGCCCTTCGATGATCTTCAGACAGGCTCCTGCTCCCCGGACGCCATGCCGGGCACTCGCAAACTCAGGAGTGACGGTAGAAGTTCGAGGTCAGAAATTCAAGGGTAAAAGAGTACACTCTGCGGCATCCCGCGAGAGATTCTGAAGACCCGACAAGGAAGGTGGCGTGTGGTACGGAAGCTGCTCGGACCCGTCGTGTTTTGTGTTCTAGCCAGCGCGGTCGTATTGGCCGCCGACTTCTGGGAAACGAAGCCGTTCTCGATGTGGTCCGCCGAGGAGCTGCAAAAGATCCTCATCGACTCGCCGTGGTCCCGCAACGTCAGCGTCCTCGCCACTCCCCCAAGGGTCGGAGCCGGAGGGCTCGGCGAGAGTGACGGCGGCGGCGGGGGTAGCCGTGGTGGTGGTGGTGGTGGCGGCGCCGCGGGCGCCGATAGTGGAGGCGGTGCAGCCGGAGGCGGCGGTGGTCGTGGTGGCGGCGGTCGCGGTCCGTCGGTGCCGCCGCAAATAAAGCTGGTCATCTCGTGGCGTACCGCGCTGCCCCTGAAGCAGGCGCTCGTCCGCGATCAGGTCGGCCTCGGCGGCGCCATTCCCGTCGAAAGCCAGCAGCTCCTGGATCGACAGGAGGATCAGTATGTGATCACGCTCGTTGGGCTTCCCGCCCGCTACGCGCGCGCGCTCGACAGCCTGAAAACGGAGACGGTGCTCAAGCGGAACAAGAAACCTCCAATTGCCCTCACCGAGATGGGTGTGCAGCAGGTGCCGGCCACGGCGCAGGCCGCGGCGACGCTCGTCGTCGTATTCGCGTTTCCAAAAACCGACCCGATCACGTTGGAGGACAAGGACGTCGAGTTCGTCACCAAGCTGGGGGAGATCGACATCAAGAAGAAGTTCAACCTCAAAGACATGGTGTTTCACGGACACCTGGAGCTCTAGGTCCGATCGGCACGGGTCTGGAGGCTCAGGTGATCGCCGATCGGTGATCGGCGAAGAGAAATCACATGATGAGTGACGTGCGGCAGGCGTGGCGGATGATCGGGCGGATGCCTGGGCTGGCGGCCGTCGTCATCGTGTCGCTCGGCGTCGGGATTGGCGTGAACACCGCGGTGTTCTCCTGGATCCAGGCGATGGTGCTGCAGCCGATTCCCGGCGTGGCCGATGCCTCCAGTTTTCAGCTCGTCGAGCCGCGCGCGGACACCGGTTCGTACCCCGGGGCGGCGTGGCTCGAGTACCTCGACTTGCGCGGCCGGCTGCGCACGCTGCCCGCGCTGATTGCCTTCCGCGCGGTGCCGCTCAACGTCGGCGACGGGGGCCGGCCCGAGCGGACGTACGGCCTCCTGGTCTCCGGAAATTACTTTTCGGCGCTCGGCTTGCGCCCGGCACTCGGCCGATTCGTGCGTCCGGACGAAGTCGAACGCGCCGCCGCACCGGTCGTGGTCATTTCACACTCGTACTGGCAGACGCGCTTCGGCGGAGCGTCGAGCGTGCTCGGGCGGACCCTGCGCGTGAACGACCGTCAGCTGACGATCGTCGGCGTCACGCCCGAGCGGTTCCAGGGAACGGTACTCATGGTGGCGTTCGACCTATGGGTACCGGCGACCCTCGCCCCCGAGCTCTTCGCCGGATCGCGCGAGCTGGAGGACCGCAGCCAGCGCGGCTACTCCGTGGCCGGCAAGCTGGCGCCGCGCGCGACGCGCGCCTCGGCGCAGACCGATCTCGACGTCGCGATGCGACAGCTCGCGCACGACTATCCGGAGACGAACAAGGCCATTGGGGCCGATCTGCTGGCGTTCTGGCAGGCGCCGCACGGTCCGCAGCGGTTCCTCGTCGGCGCGCTCGCGGCCCTGCAGGGCATCATGCTGCTCCTCCTGCTGGCCGTCTGCGGTAACACTGCGAACCTCATGCTGGCGCGCGCCAGCGCGCGCTATCGCGAGGTGGGCGTGCGCCTCACGCTCGGCGCCGGACCGCGGCACGTGGTGAGCCTGCTGCTCACCGAAAACCTCATGCTGGCGCTCCTCGGCGCCACCCTTGGCGCCGCGATCGCCGTCTGGGCCACCGACGCGATGCGCGCGGTGCCGCTGATCGGCTCCGTGCCGGTCAAGTTCCAGACACGCGTGGACGGCGTGGGCCTCGCGTTCGCGCTGGGTCTGGGAGTCCTCTGCGGGCTCATCTTCGGCGTCGCGCCGGCGGCGCAGCTCGCGCGTGTCGATCCGCAGGCCGCGCTGCGATCGGGTGCCCGCACGGCCGGCCGCAGCCCGATGCGAAACTGGCTGATGGCCATCGAGGTCGCCCTCGCGCTTGTCGTGCTCATGACGGCGGCGCTCTTCGTCCGCAGTTTCAGCGACACGCGCGACACGGATCCGGGCTTCCGCCGGGAAGGCGTGCTGCTCGCCGCGTACGATCTCTCCGGACGCAACGTCAGCGACGCCGCGGTGCGCGACTTCGCGAACCGGCTGCTCGGGCGCCTGCGCGCGCTGCCGGGCGTCGAGTCGGCGGCGATTGCGAACGCCGTCCCGCTGGACATCCACGGCCTGCCGCTGCGCGCGTTCACGCTCGAAGGGCGCGCGCGAAGCGACGCCGCGCCCGAACGCGCGCTCAGCAACATCGTCACACCCGGCTATTTCAAGACGATGGGGATCCCGCTGCGTACGGGACAGGATTTCGCGGCGTTCGATGACGGCACGACGCCGCCGCAGGCGATCGTGAACGAAGAGTTCGTGCACCGTTTTCTGCCGAACGCCGAGCCGCTGGGACGGCGCCTGGAGAATCGCGACCGCCGCTACGTGATCGTGGGGGTGGTGCGGAACTCGCTGAACGACTCGTTCGGCGAGAAGCCGACGCCGGTCATGTACTTTTCGTATCGCGATCGCCCATCTGTGATGGGACAGATCCATGTGCGCACGCGCCCCGGCACTGAATCGCTCCTCGGGCCCGAGGTGGAGCGCGTCGTGCGCGATCTCGATCCGACGCTGCCGGTATACGACGTCCGGACGCTCACCGATCACGTCGAGAAGAACCTGTTTCTCCGACGCATTCCCGCGCGCATGTTCGTCGTGCTCGGGCCACTGATGCTCGTGCTCGCGGCGATCGGCATCTACGCAGTCGTGTCCTACTCGGTGTCCCGCCGCACGACCGAGATTGGCGTGCGCCTTGCGCTCGGCGCGACCGCACGGCGAGTCGTGTCGCAGATCGTCCGCGAGACGCTGAGCGTCGTCGGCATCGGCGCGCTCGCGGGCTGGCTGCTGATGTTCATGGTCGCGCTGCACCTGCTCGGCGGCGTGATCAGCCTGCCGGTGTTTGCCGGTGTGCCCGCCGTTCTGCTGCTCGTCGCCGCGATCGCGAGTTGGCTGCCGGCGAGGCGGGCGACATCGCTAGACGTGATGGTGGCGCTGCGGCAGGAATAGTGTGGGACAGTCCCCAGCCTCCAGTCCCCGGTTCAATGACGCATCGTTTCAATCTGTTCCTCGTCGCACTCGTCTGCTTCGGGCTGCTCGACGGCTTGTGGCTCGGCGTGCTGATGCGGGCGTTCTATCGTTCGCAGCTCTCGTTGATTGCGCGCATGTCGGGAGACAGGCTCGCGCCTCTTTTTTCGCCGGCGCTGATGGTCTATGTGCTGCTCGCGTGGGGCATGGTCGCCTTCGTGCTGCCACGGCCGGTTGTCGAGGCGCCGGTTCTTCGTGGCGCGCTGTTCGGCTTTGTCGTCTACGGCGTGTACGACCTCACCAACCTCAAGACTCTTAAAGGATGGCCGCTGGTATTGACCGCGATCGACATCGCGTGGGGCGCGACAGCGTCAGCAACGACGGCGTGGGTTGTGACGATCGCAAATCCCTGGATTCGTTGATGTCCCTATGAGATTCCACGATCGGATTGACGCCGGTCGGCAGCTCGCCTCCAGGCTGACCACGTACGCGAATCGCCACGATGTCGTCGTGCTGGCTCTCCCGCGAGGTGGCGTCCCGGTCGCGGTCGAGGTGGCCCGCGCGCTCGGCGCGCCGCTGGATGTCTTCCTCGTCCGCAAGCTCGGCGTTCCTGGCCATCCAGAGCTGGCGATGGGGGCGATCGCGGCGGCCGGCGTCCGGGTGCTCAGCCAGGATCTGATCGACCAGCTCGGCATCCCTTCGGCACTCGTAGATCAGGTTGCCGTGCGGGAGCGCCTCGAGCTCGAGCGGCGCGACCGGCTCTATCACGGCGATCGGCTCATGCCCATCCTTGCCGATCGCGTCGTCATCGTCATCGACGACGGCCTCGCGACTGGATCGACGATGGAAGCGGCGGTGGCCGCGCTACGGGCACACAAACCGTCCCGCATCGTTGTCGCGGCGCCTGTCGGCGCGGCGGAGACCTGCCATCGTCTGAAGCAGCTGGCTGACGATGTGGTGTGCGCCGAAACGCCGGTGCCGTTCAACGCGGTTGGCCAATGGTACGACCGGTTCGATCAAGTCGACGACGACGAGGTCATCGGGCTGCTCGAAGCCTTCCATCGCCAATCTGCAATCTGCAATCTGAGCTCTGCAATCTCACGAACCTGAGAGCTCTCCGCGTTCGTATCGCGCCTTGGTCGCCAGCCGCTGCACTTTGCCGCTCGTGGTTCGGCCGATCGCGCCGCTGGGCACGAGCACGACTTCGTCCACGTACAGCCCGCAGACGTCGACGATGCGCTGGCGGATCGATTGCGTCAACAGGTCAGCCGCCACGGTTCCGCTCGGTTCGAGGACGATCACAACACGATCGGCGGATCCGGCGCGTCCCGTCGCGAATGCAACGACGCGCCCTCGGCGGATGCCGGCCAGGTCGTCGACAGCCCATTCGAGATCCTGCGGGTGGTACTTTCGGCCGTTCGCGATGACGATGTCTTTGAGTCGGCCGCAGACGAACAGCTCGCCATCCGCGAGATATCCCAGATCGCCGGTGTGCAACCATCCATCGCGAACGGTCTGCGCGGTGAGCGCCTCATCGCCGTAATAGCCGCGCATCACCGACGGCCCGGCCAACGTGATCTCGCCGATTGCGCGTTCCGGCAGCTCACGACCGTTCTCGTCCACGATGCGGATCTGATGGCCCGGCAGCGCCCACCCGCAGCTGACGAGGCTGACGCGCGCGCCTTCAGCACCGTGTGGAACCGCCACGGCTCCAGCCGCCATGTCGTCACGCGAGACGTGCTCAACGCGAATTGGCCGATCGCGCCGGGCAAATGTCGCCGCGAGGACGTGCTCGGCGAGACCGTAACTGGGAAGGAAACTCACCGCCCGGAATCCGACGGCGCGAAACGTGTCGGCGAACGCCTCGAGCGTCGGCGCATGGATTGGTTCCCCGCCGCATCCCGCGACACGCCAGCGCGACAGATCGAGGCCCTCGAGATCGCGGGCTTTGAGCCGACGCACGCACAGGTCGTAGGCGAAATTGGGCGCGAAGCTCACGGTGGCACGGTGACGCGAGATCGCACGCAGCCAATCGATTGGCCTCTTCGCGAACGCGTGCGGCGTCAGAAGGACCGCGGGGCGGGCGCAATACAACGCCCCCAACGCCATGCCGACCAGTCCCATGTCGTGAGAGAGCGGCAGCCAGCTGACCGCCGAATCCGATGCCGAAGACGCGAGGCCCGCGGGGCCGTTGATGGCCACGATATTCGCCGCGAGGCTGCGGTGCGTCACCGCGACGCCTTTGGGCGCCGAAGTCGATCCCGAGGTGAATTGCACGAACGCGATGTCGTCGAGCGACACGTTGAGAGCCGGCCGGCCACTGCCGATCGCACACGGCGCAGCAAGCGCCTCTGGCGTCACGACGACCTCGAGGTCGGGACAGCTCGATCGCAGATCTTCGAAATCCGCCGCGCGTCGATCCGATGTGACCACCGCGCGAGCCCGCGAGCGGCGGAGGATGCCCGCCGTCGCGGCGAGATAGCGTGCCCGATCCGTAGACGTCGAGGGAGGATAGAGCGAGGCGGGGATGAGACCGGCGATCGACGCACCGAAGAGCGTCGTCAGAAACCCCTCGGCTTCGTCGACGACGAGCGCGACGAGATCGCCGCGGCCCAGACCCAGGCCGTGAAAGGCGGCCGCCGCCGCGCGTGATGCCTGATGAATCTCGGCATACGATCGGCGTGTCTCGGCGGCCGCGCCGGCAAACACGTACCCTTCCCCGCTCCCGGCCGCGTCGGCGAGCGCGTCCGGCAGCGTGCGGAGGCGCGTCATCGACGGTCTTGTGCGGCGGCGACGAGCGTTGACACTCGCGCCGCGATCTGCGCCACCGTCCGTGTGTCGGCCAGGTCGTCCATGGGAATGGAAATATCGAGTCGGCCTTCGAGCTCGGCGATCGTCTCCATGACCTGCAACGAGTCGAACCCGAGATCCGCCACCAGATCGCTCGACGGCGTCGGCTCGACGGGCCGCCGGCTCACGTTCTTCACCACGTCGATGACCGTCTGCTGAATGGGAAGCGCCATCGCAACGGGAGAATGGTACTGCCGAAACCGTCTTCGACAGCCCGCGTATAATCGAACCACTCAGAGGTGACCATGACTCCCGTGCTCGCGCTTGCGCTCGGTCTATTCGCCAGCGCCCTCCGCGCGCTACCGGCCGCTGCCACTGGCGAGGCGGTGAAGCCCATCGTCGACAACGAGCGCGTGTCGGTCCGCGACGTGACATGGCCCAAAAGCGCATCGAGCCCGCCGATGCGGCCAATTCTCGACATCGTCAGCATCTACCTGGCCGGCGGGACGATGAAGGTCACGCGACCCGACGGCACGTCGGCGATTGTCGTACGCAAGACCGC
>JBGPKK010000043.1:0-31060 GCA_041485905.1 Vicinamibacteria bacterium | reverse complement strand
TCGCTGGCGAGGAAATCCACCCACTGCTGGACGAGCGGCTGTTTCGGGCCGTCAGCTTTGGCGTACTGCGCGGCGTAGTTACGCGCCATGGTGAGATCGGCGGCGCCGTTGATCACGACGGCGCGGTTGTTGTGCACCTGGAACAGCCATTCGACCATCAGGAACAACAGATCCGGCTCGGCATGACCATCGGTGATGTAGCGGTCGAGCGTGCGGATCGCGTCGCGGCCCTTGCCAAGCGTGGCGTACGACAGGGCGAGCGTCCGGCCGAACCTGGTGTCTGACGGCCACCGTCCGACGGCCTCCTCGAGAATCGATCGCGCGGCCGTGTAGTCGTGAGCGCGCGCCAGCGTATCGCCGAGCCATTCATAAATCTGCGGCACATCGCTTCCGTCGATGAGCGCCGTCTGCCACGCGGCGGCGGCTTCGGCGTCGCGCCCGGTTGCGGCAAACGATGCGGCGAGATACGCCAGCGCCGACGTGCTGTCGACATCGGGTCGAATCGCGCGCTTGAAGCTGACTTCGGCCGCCGCGTAATTGGCCTTCTGCAGCTCGTCGAGACCCTGTTCGAACATCGGCCGGGTGCCCATGGGTACTCGCTGCAGAAATGGATCCACGGTCTGCGGTCGCAGCGCTTCGTCGCGGCCGAACGGCCGGCTCAACGCGCCTTCCTCGACGGGCAGGAACAGATCGGCGCTCCCGGCCGGCGCCGACGACGCGGCGGCGCCGGCGGCCGACGTCATCAGCACGGACGGCGGCGCGATCTCGAAGCGGCGTGCCAGCGTCTTGACGGGTTGGCCGCCCGACGTCACTGTCGCGCGCAGTACGTATTCTCCGGGCGGAATCCTGCTGAGCGACATCACCTGCGTGAACAGGATCCGATCGGCGCCGGCTGAACGGCCCGGCACGTCTGCGGTGATCAACGCCGGACCGTCGAGCGCGGCGGCGATTTCGTACTTCGCGCCCATGCGCTCCAGACGCGAGCCGTACGCCTCGAGGTACCCATGAACAGAGCCGTAGCTGACGGTGTAGCCAACCGTCGGGCGCAGGATTTCCGTGATGTCGGACGGCCCGCCCACCATCAGGTCGCTCAGCTTCACGTCGCCGACATCGACGAGGGAGGCATGAACCGGATGCTCGACGCTGCCGATGCGATCGCCTTCGGACACCGCCAGCTTGATGGTGTACTCGCCGGGATCCAGACTCGCGCCGCCGGAGTACTGCAGCGAGCCCGGCACGCCGTTCACCACCGGTGCGAGCGTCATATTGACCGTGCGACTGTCGATGACACGGCCGCTGCGATCCTGGATGACGTAGCCGACCCAGACCGGCCTGGACGCCGTGTAATCGGTCCCGACCTCCGCGCGAATCAGCAGTTGCACCTTTGACTGCTCGGGTCCGCGCAGGGCGAAGGTGGTGATCCGAAGCGGAAGGGCCGACACCAGCAGCGGCTCGGTGAGGCTGGCGTTGATCGCATCGCGCGGCGTGCGCGCACGATTGAGATCGGCAGGCACGTTCAACAACTGCCGCCGCGTCCGTACTGTTGCGCCGCGCCGCGACACGTCGATCCGGATGGCGTGCTGCTTGCCGTCGTGATCGCTCGGCTCTGATTCCACGCCGAGCAGGTAGTACCCGGACAGCTCCGCTTCGATGCTCGCGAACAGCTGGCTGCCCGTGCCGCTGACGATGTACAACGCACCGCGCGTCGCCGCGGCGAGCGACTCCAGACCGTCGTCTCTGATCCTGTTGCTGAGCGGTTGCGTGATGGCCGCGCGCGAATTGGTGATCTCGAACAATTGATTGTCCAGCCGCATCGTATAAATGCTCGTCCGCGTGGCGGCCGCCAGCGACGCGAGCTCGGTGGTCACGCCCATGTCGGGCAGGCTGAATCCTTCCGACAACAGGATGAGTGTCTTCGGCCCATCGAGCACGCGCATGCCGTTGAGCAGGTCGCGCAGCCCCTGGACGGTCATGTTGGTCGCGCGCTTCAATTGGTCTGCGAGAAACAGGGCTTCGGTTTCCACTTCCTGGCGGCACTGCTGCAGCGCTGAGCCTCTCAGGCCGGCGCACTCGCGCGCGCTTACCTGGTCGGCGGTGCTGCGATTGCCATCCGCGATCTCCAGCGCTTCGGTCGGCGCCACCGAGTACGCCGAGATCTTCATCGTCTCGCGCTGACCGGCCATTCTGCCGATCGCATCGGTGACCCGCTGGCGATCGGCGATGAACGGCGTCCCAGGACTGCCCAGGCCCAGGCTGACCGCGGCGACGCGATCCGATGGCGAGAGGCGGCCGATGAAGGCCGTCGCGGCCGCGAGCACGGCCCCCGCGCCGCCGGGCCGGATGTGGGGCTCGTCGACGGCGATGGCGATCAGACGACCGCCGGTCGCGTTCTCATTGGAGCTGTATCCCTCTGGCACGCGCGCGAGCGGCTTGGCGTCGGTCGCCGTGGCGGCCAGCGGCACCCATTCCGCGCTGACGACGCTGCGGGCCTTGCCGTCAACGCGCACGGTAAAGTCGGCAGGAACCAGGTTCGGCAGCGGCTTACCCTGGCTGTCCACGACCGCGACGTCGATCGACGTGACTTCGACGGACGATTTGAAACGCGGCTGAGCGGGGGCTTGCTGCGCGCTCGCCAAGTCGCCGCACGCGAGGACGCTGAGGATACTGAGGAGGTAAACGGCTTTCATTTGTTGACCGCCGCTCGATAACCCTGTCGCGCGCGAACCTCGTACGGGCCGTCCACGGTGACCTTGATGCGCCGGAACGAGTTATCCCGGACGCTGTTGGTGGGCGGGTATCCGAGAAGATACTGCTGCGACAGTTCGTCCAGTAAATTATTGAACGCGTTGTGAAGCTCGTCGATGTTGTCGGTGAACAGCGCGCGTCCTCCTGTAGGGCGCGACAGCCGCTCCATGATCTTCTTCAGCGAGTCCAGCGTCACGCCGCGCCCCTGCCCAATCATGTACAACGTCACGTCGCTCGCCTGGAGCCGCTGCTCGACATCGGACAGCACCGCGTGGCTCCCTTCGTCCTCACCGTCGGTGAAGACGACGATCGCCTTGCGGCCGACCTCACGGCCCAGCGTATCCACCCCACGCAGGATGACGTCGTAGAGCGCGGTTCCACCAAAGGCCGCAAGGCGATCGATCGCCTTCAACCGGTCGGCGAGATTGGTCGCCGCGCGCGTGGGCGAGAACACTGTATCGTTGAATGCGAGCACGTTGACCTGATCGCGGGCGGGCACGTCAGACAGAAATTCCTTCACCGCCCTCTTCAGGGCGGGCATCGCCGGTGCCATGCTGCCGCTGACGTCGACGGCGACGATCAGCTCGAGCGGGACGTCCTCCGACGCAAAGTGCGTGATCTTCTGCGGCCGATCGTCTTCCACGACATGAAACGCCGACTGGACCAGCCCTTTGACGTAGTGGCCGCGGCCGTCGAGGACCGTCGCGGTCACCTGCACGACGTCGACGTCCACATTTTCGGCGTAGCCGACGCCCTTCGTGTTAACGATGCGCACGATGCTGCCGCCGCGCGTCAGGTTCGCGCGGACGCGAATCTGATGCTCGACGATCGTCGAGCCCGCATCCCACCGACACTCGAACGGTGGCGCGGCAAGCGTGCACACCTGGTGGCCGTCGGCGAAGAACACCACGTTCGATGCCTCTCCGACAGGGTCGATCTCCGCGCGCAGGACGGTCGGGCCGCTGACGAAGGAGCCGTCTGCGGGCGACACCACCTGCACGCGAGCCTGACTCTGCGACGTCTGCGCCGCCAGCGCGGCGCTGAGCAGCACCACCATGCCGGTGCTTCGTGCTGCGTGCTCGATGCCCGGTGCGGATGCCCGGTGCGGCGTGCGCCGAGTCACGAGCACCGCGCATCGGCGCACCAGCACCAGGCACCGAGCACCGAGCCCGTGCATTCTGTTCATGGCTGCGCTGGTACGAGTGGACCGCCGGCGGTCACGGCCGCCACGTAGTCCTCGATTCGCTCGCGCGAGACGGCCCGCGCGGTGCGCACGAGGGTGAGCCAATCGTTGAAATCAGTCGGCCGCACTTCGTCGATGAAATCCTGCGCAGCAGCCGTGAGAACCGCTTTCGCGACCGCTGCCGGCAGTTGCAGCTCACCCAACATGATGGCGATGTGCAGGTTCAGATCGGGGACCGTCGCCGCCATGAACCCCACCTGCGGGCGCCCCGACAGCCGGCGCCACAGGGT
Source organism: Vicinamibacteria bacterium (assembly GCA_041485905.1). Lineage (GTDB taxonomy): Bacteria > Acidobacteriota > Vicinamibacteria > Vicinamibacterales > CAVVIG01 > JAHFUI01. The sequence goes on along the minus strand of JBGPKK010000043.1, from coordinate 26,842 downwards.
CGGCGGCGCAAGACGAGCGCAAAAGCATCCGGACCAGACGATGGCGGATGTGCCCCAGGGGTTCAGGTCGGCCGCAGGCATTCGGCCAAGATACAGCAGCTCGGTCATCGAAAACATGGAATCGATCTGCTGCGGCTCGTTGGCGATCATCCACTGAAGCGCCCGGCGGCGCCAGCCATCCAGGTGGATTTCGGAGGCGATCGGATCGAGATTTCCGCTGTCCTCCGCCAGCGACGCGACGCGTCTGCGGCCACGGGCGACTGCGTCGCCCATCGCGTCGCGATCGACGTCGCGAAGCGCCAGGGGATCCAACAACGCCACGGAAACGGCGAATGCATCGCGCTCGTTGGCCGAGAGCGTCGGCGCGTCCACGACCCGTTCGCTGTTGACGCGACGCAGCGCCAGCGACGACAGCGCGACGTCGAGGCCGAGCAGCGACCCGCTGACGTGCCAGGGAACCCTCGCGGCGATTTCCTGTTTCGGCACCGCCCACGCCCGCAACCGGCTTGCGCGCTCTGCGGGACCGAACCCGAAATCGTGGCGGCGCGACACGCTGCCGGTGAGCAGAGCCGGACTGTCCGCGTCGGCGATCGCGACCGCGTACGCCCACGCCATGAGCGCGTCGGCCAGCGCATCGTCGACGATCCCGCCCAGAGATGCGCCAATGCGGGCGGCCTTCTGCACGTCCGACGCCGAGCCGATCCTGGCGAGGTCGTCGATCGCGCGATCGACGGTGTCGCGGACGTGGCGCAGTCCCTCGACGCCGAACGACGACATGTCCGCCGGGTTGTTCCTGTTCCTGGCCGCAAACCCCGATGCCACGCTTTTCAACGCCGCGGAGACGTCGGTCAGCGCGAGCGGGGCCGTCTCGAGCTTTCTGGAAATGTCCAGCAGGGTCAATGCGACGTCGACCGACAGGCTGTCCTGCTTCGCGCGAATGCGCCGAAGCCGCTGCTCTTCCGCCGCGCCCAGGTCGAGCCGATATCGCCGACCCTCCCACGCCACCTCGCGGCTTGGCTGTCCGCTCGGGCCGGACGTCCCGGCCAGAGACGTAAACAGGCCTTCTTCCATGTCCAGGTCCGCCTGAAAGCGGACACTACGTGCGGCGGCCGGTCGAAGATCCCGCTGCATCCATGCCGCGACGGCTCCCGCGTACGATCCGTCGCCGTTCAACGGCACGTTCGAGAGGCTGAGGACGAGCGCCTCGGATGCGGAAAGATCGAGCGTGTGCACGCTCGCCATGCGTGCGATGAGCGCGAGGGCGCCCTGGAACTCGGCGAGCGCCACGAACGCGCGCCGACCATCCACGGCCGAGAGCTGCTGCGCCCGCCTCGCGGCAGCGGCGTAGACCGACGCACGCCGCACGCCCATCCGCTCGAGCGTCAGCATCAGCATGCGATCACGCGGGAATCCGCGAATCGCGGTGAGAACGTCCGCGGCCGACCCGCGGTCGGCCGTGGCAAACACGCGTTGGCCGAACGCGAACTGATCGAGCCGTTCGCCTCGATTGTGCGTGTCCGCCGTCGTGATCGTCTGCGCGAGCCACGTGGCGTCGACCGGAACGTCCTCGTCTATCACGGTGGCGGCGATGTGTCCGGCGGCGGGCGGCAGATCGCCGCCTTCGAGCGCCCAGGCCCACCACGACCTGGCGGCGGGGAATGACGGCGATCCGTTCGGCTCCGCCTGCACGCGCGACAGCATCGATCCCACGTCGTGCAGCGGCCTCGTGAACGGAAGCTTCGCCGGCTGCCATTGGGGAATGGCTTTCGCGCTCAGGGCCGCGAGCGCCTTGAACCTCTTCGCGCGCTCCGCCGGATCCTTGATCCAGAGGCCGAGCGCGAATGCCGCGCGCGGCTCATCCAGCGCCGCGATCGTGTCGTACAGATAGGCCAGGCGTCCGTCCTTCTGCCCGAACAATGCGCGGATGAAGCCCTCTGGCGGATCCGTCGCTTCGCCGACGGCCGCCTCCCACAGCCGGGCGGCCGCCGGGCCGCCGGGCAGCACGATTCGGTTCGCGCGAATGGTCACGCTGCTGCCGAAGGCCGCGAACACCGCTGCGTCGTGTTCATACAGCCGCGTGATCAACGACGGATGATCGACAAAATACCGCAGCGTCTCGTCGTCCACGCCCGCCAATCCGTAACAGAGATGCGCCGCACGCGGATCCGACAAGATGGCGGCGACGATGGCGTCGGAGGCGACCGGACGATGGAAGACTGCCTGCGACCAGACGCCAACCGTCAACGGAATCGGAACCGTTTCGGACGCGGCGTTCGAGCGAGCTGGACCGGCGCGATCGAACGTCGACGCGGCTTTCGCCCGCGTCGTGTTCAGGCTCCGGGCGGCGGCGTGTGTGAGCCGCGCAAGTTCCGCCACAAAGCGCGCACGTTCGGGCGCAGGTGCGACGCCGAGCGCACGGGCCATCGCAGCGGTGCCACCGGGAACCGGCACGTCCTGGGAAACAGGTCCCGCTGCGGCAAGCTGCATCTGAAATGCCGCTACAATCGTGGAGAACCAGAACGTCGTTGCGCGCGGCATCTTGTTCTACGAGGCGGAATTATATACATGGCACCCACGAACTACACCGCCAAAGACATCACCGTTCTAGAGGGGCTGGACCCTGTCCGGAAGCGTCCGGGGATGTACATCGGGGGCGTCGGGTCCACCGGACTTCACCACCTCATCTGGGAGATCCTCGACAACTCGGTCGACGAGGCGATGAACGGCCACGCCTCGAATATCAGGGTCACGCTCCACGCCGACGGCTCGTCCATCACGATTGAGGATGACGGACGAGGGATTCCGATCGACATGCACTCCACCACGAAGAAGAGCGCCGTGGAGGTCATCTTCACCGTCCTCCATGCGGGCGGCAAGTTCGAGCACGGCAGCTACAAGACCGCCGGCGGGCTGCACGGCGTCGGCGCGAGCGTCGTCAATGCGCTATCGAAGGAGCTCGTCGCGACGGTGAGACGCGATGGCGCGCAGTGGGAAATGCGGTTCAAGCAGGGCAAGCCGGTCGGCGCGCTGAAGAAGCTGGGGCCCGCGCGCGGCACCGGGACGACTGTATATTTCCACCCCGACGCGGCGATCTTCCCAAAGGTCGAGTTCGATCCGGCGGTGATCAAAGACCGGCTCGAGGTCGTCAGCTATCTGCACAAGGGCGTGAAGGTCGTCTTCGAGGACGAATCGACGAAAGAGAAGCGTGTCTTCGAGCACACGGAAGGGATCGTCGACTACCTGAGAAAGATCGTCGCGGATCGAACGACCAGGCCGGTCCACGACGTGCCGTTCGTGCTGAACAAAGAGGACGGCCTGAGACTCGACCTCGTGCTGCAGTGGACCGAGGCGACCGACGAGCACATCCGCTCATACGTGAACGGGATTCCGACCACGTCTGGCGGCACTCATGAGAACGGGCTGCGCGCCGGCATCGGCAAGGCGGTTCGCAACTTCATCGAAACCCATAACCTGTCGCCGAAAGGCGTGACGATCTCCGCCGAAGACATTCGCGAGGGGCTCACAGGCGTGTTGAGCCTCTTCATCCAGGAGCCGCAGTTCCAGGGCCAGACCAAAGATCGGCTGAACAATCCCGAGGTGTTGTCGGCGGTGGACGGCCTCGTGCGTCCACCGCTCGAGCACTGGCTGAATCACAACATCAGCGTGGCCGAGGCCATCGTCGCGCGCATCATCCTGGCTGCCCGCGCGCGCGAAGCGAGCCGCGCCGCGCAAGCCGAGGTCTCGCGGAAGAGCGCGACGTCGGGACGGTTGAACCTGCCGGGCAAACTGAGCGACTGCACGAACCCGACCAGCGACGGCAGCGAGCTGTTTGTCGTCGAGGGCGATTCGGCCGGCGGATCGGCCAAGCAGGGCCGCGACCGCGCGCGGCAGGCGATCCTGCCTCTTCGCGGCAAGGTCCTCAACACCGAGAGCGTTTCGCTGGCGAAGGTGCTGGAGAACAAGGAGCTGTCGGATCTGGTGACGGCGCTCGGCTGCGGCCTCGGCAAGAACTTCGAGCTCGCGAAGCTGCGCTACGGCAAGGTCATCATTCTTGCGGACGCCGACTCGGACGGCAACCACATCGCGACCCTGCTGCTCACGTTCATCTACCGCCACTTGCCGCAGCTGATGACCAACGGCAAGGTATTCCTGGCGCAGCCGCCGCTCTATCGGATCGACATCGGGAAAGACACGTTCTGGGCACTCGACGATGCGCAACGCGACGCGGTGTTGAAGCAGTACGCGAAAAACGGTCATCGCGGCGCCCCGGAGATCACGCGGTTCAAAGGGCTCGGCGAGATGATGCCCAAGGTCTTGTGGGAGACGACGCTCAATCCGCGAACGCGCCGATTGCTTCGGGTGGAAGTGACCGATCAGATCGTCACCGATCGCGTGATCAACGAGTTGATGGGAAAGGACGCGTCAGCGCGCTTCCGGTTCATCATGGAGCGCGCCGACGAAGCCGAGGAGCTGGACGTCTAGGATTTGGTTATCTGGTTAGGATCGCGCGAAGCCCCGTGACCAGCCTTCCGATGCCTTCCGCGACCGTGTCCTTGTGCAGCGCCCCAAAGGCCACGCGGACATAACACCCGTCGGTGAGGCCAAACGCCGGTCCCGGCATGACGGCGACCAGGTGCTCGCGGATGAGGCGTTCGGTGAGCACGAGCGGGTCCATCTTCGTGTTCAGATTCAGCAGGCAATAGAACGCGCCGTCGGCCGGCGGCACATGGGCCAGCGGTCCGAGTCCACGAAGCGCGTCGAGCACGAGGCGCCGGGTGTCGGCGAGGTCGCGGACGAACGGCTCGCAGTAGACGCGGCCCACCTCAATCGCCGCACAGGCCGCCACCTGGGCGATTACCGTCGGACAGATCAGAATGGTGTCCTGGCTCTTCATCATCGGCGACGCCAGGTGCTCCGGGAACGCCATGTACCCGATGCGCCAGCCGGCGAACCCGTACGCCTTCGAGAGCGAGTAGAGCGAAATCGTGTGTGGGTCGGCGCCGGCAAACGAACCGGGCGACACGTGGCGGGACTCTCCGTACGTGAAGTACTCGTACACCTCGTCTGCGATGTGATACAGCCCGCGGTCGCGGCAGAGCGCGTTGACCTCCCGGAGCGACGCTTCGGAAAACACCACTCCGCTGGGATTGTTGGGCGAGATGGTCACGACCCCTCGCGTCCGATCCGTGATCGCGCCCCGAATCGCGTCCAGCCGCAGTTGATAGCGATCGTCGGTCGGAACGGTGACCGCACGGCAGCCGGCCATCTGGATCGCCATCTCGTGGTTGAAGTAAAACGGCGCCGGCAGGATGATCTCGTCGCCCGGCTCCGTGATTGCGATGACCGCGTGCATGAACGCCATGTTCGCGCCGGCGGTCACCATGACGCGGCTGCCTCGGCCGAGATCGATGCCGTTCTCCTCCGCGAGCTTTTCTCGAAGACGTTCGACGAGCGCCGGCAGGCCGCTGCCGTCCTGATACTCGTGGGTGGCGGGACGGTCGAGCGCCGCCCGCGCCGCGTCGATGGCGGCCTGCGGCGGACCATAATGCACGACGCCCTGCCCCAGCGATATCGTGCCCGGCACCTGCCGGATGATCTCGCCGACGATGGGCACGATGGGCGCCTGCACGGCGTCCATGCGGGTGGCCGATCTGGGTCGCTGGATCAGAGTCATTTACAATCGTCGAAATCCATGTCGGGAGTGTTTGAATCTGTGTGATGTTTATCGATCTGTTCCCGCTGGCCGTCACAGCGTGACCTGAACAACCGTTCGCGCGCTGCGATGCTTGCGAATGAGATCGGGCAGCAGTTTCTTGCTCAAGTACACCTTTGATTCCGCGTTGTCGCCGGCGTGGCGCTCGTATTTGACGACCTCGAAGCGGAGGTGGTCGAGCGTCCCGCGCATCTCGTAGAACTTGTTCTTGGTCTTGACGACGATCTCGTCGAAGCCCTGCTCGATGGCCCACGCTTCCTGCTGTTCGGTGAGCGCCCGGAAGTGCCCCTGTCCGCGCCAGTCCCGGCGCGTGCCGCCGATCCACGTGTACAGCACGCGGCGGCCGTCGAACTGCACGTGCTCGCGCAGCCGCTTCACCAGATCGGCGAGCTTGGGCTCGGTTTCCGTGGACGTGATTTCGTGCGCGACCTTGAAGGAGACGGGAACGACGGAACCCGGGTCGTCGGGGAGCGGCGCGGTCGCCAGCAGAATCAAGTGCGCACGGCCGTTCAACCGGCGCACAATCTCGGCCACGGTTTTCTTCCGTGGAAACTCGCCGAAGTACTCTTCGATGTACTGAATCTCGAGCGCACCCTGCTCGAGCTCGTACTGCGTGATGTGATACTCCACGGCTTAATCGGCTTTCTGCTTTTGAGCGATTCGGGCCCAGGTGTCGCGCAGGGAGACGGTGCGGTTGAACACGAGCGCGCCGGCCCGTGAATCGGGATCGACACAGAAGTACCCGAGCCGCTCGAACTGAAATCGCTCGCCGGCCCGGGCAGTGGCCAGCCCCGGCTCCGCACGGCACTCGCGAAGAACTTCCAGCGAGTGTGGGTTCAGATTGTCGAACAACGTTCTGCCCTCCTGCCCCCGTTCGGGATCCTCGACTGCGAACAGGCGATCGTAGAGGCGCACCTCGACGCCGACCGCATGCGGCGCCGACACCCAGTGGAGCGTGGCTTTCACCTTCCGGCCGTCCGGCGAGTCGCCCCCGTGCGTGGCGGGATCGTAGGTACATCGCAGCTCGGTGATGTTGCCGCGATCGTCCTTCACGACATCAGTGCACCTGATGAAGTACGCGCAGCGCAGCCGCACTTCGCGCCCCGGCGACAGGCGGAAGAACTTCTTCGGCGGCTCTTCCATGAAGTCGTCGCGCTCGATGTAGAGCTCGCGTGAAAACGGCACCTTGCGCGTGCCAGCCGCCGGGTCCTCGGGGTTGTTGACGACGTCGACGTGCTCCACCTGCCCGTCCGGATAGTTGGTGATGACCACCTTCAGCGGCTGCAGCACCGTCATGACGCGCGGCGCGCGGAGGTTCAGATCCTCGCGCACGCTGTGCTCGAGCTGGGCCATGTCGATGACGTTTTCCTTCTTGGTCACGCCGATGCGGGCGCAGAAATGACGCAGCGCTTCGGGCGTGTAGCCGCGGCGGCGCAGCCCCGCGATCGTCGGCATACGCGGGTCGTCCCAGCCCGTCACGTGCTGCTGCTGCACCAGTTGCAGCAGCTTGCGTTTGCTCATCACCGTGTAGTTGAGATTGAGCCGCGCGAACTCGATTTGCTGCGGCCGATCGCGCTGGATGAGGGCGGCCACGAGCCAGTCGTAGAGCGGGCGGTGATCCTCGAACTCCAGCGTGCAGATCGAGTGCGTGATCTGTTCGAGCGCGTCCGACAGGGGGTGGGCGAAGTCGTACATCGGGTAGATGCACCAGGCATCGCCGGTCCGATGGTGCGTCGCGTGACGGATCCGATAGAGCGTGGGATCTCGCATGTTCAGGTTCGGCGACCCCATGTCGATCTTTGCGCGCAGGACGTGCGCCCCGTCTGCGAACTCGCCACGCCGCATGCGCGCGAACAGGTCGAGGTTCTCGTCGACCGGGCGGTCGCGGTACGGGCTGTTTCGTCCCGGCTCGGTAAGCGTGCCACGGTGGGCGCGAATCTCGTCGGCGTTGAGGCTGTCGACGTACGCTTTGTTCTGCCTGATGAGTGCGACGGCGAACTCGTACAGCCGCTCGAAGTAGTCCGACGCAAAAAGCAGCGCGTCCCATGTGAACCCGAGCCACTCGACGTCCTCTTTGATCGCGTCAACGTACTCGACGTCTTCCTTGGCGGGGTTCGTGTCGTCGAACCGCAGATTGCACGTCCCGCCCGTCTCCTCGGCGATGCCGAAGTTCAGGCAGATGGACTTCGCGTGACCGATATGGAGGTAGCCGTTCGGTTCGGGCGGAAACCGCGTCGCCACGCGGCCGCGATGCTTCCCGACCGCCAGATCGTCGGCGACGATGGAGCGGATGAAGTCGAACGGGACCGGCGGCGCGGCGGCAGTATCCTTGTCTGACATCTCTTTGTATTTTATCCGCCAGGGCGGGAATCTGGCGTCGGTCGGTCCGCACCCGTTCAGTACGCGAGAAGCAGGCGCGCCGCGCGCTCGATCTGCTCCGGGCTGGGCAGGTAGAACGCTTCGAGGGGCGGCGAATACGGGACTGGCGTGTCGAGCGCGCCGACGATTCGAACCGGCGCGTCGAGGCTTTCGAACGCTTCCTCCTGGATGATGGCGGCGAGGCTTTCCCCGATGCCGCCTGTGCGCGAGTCTTCGTGGACGATCAGCACACGGTGGCAGCGGCGCGCGCAGGCCAGCACCGCGTCGCGATCGAGCGGCGCGAGCGAGCGCAGATCGAGCACGCTCGCCTGAATGCCGTCGGCCGCCAGGCGTTGGGCCACGCGAAGCCCGACGTGGACATATGCGCCGTACGACACGATCGCCAGGTCGTCGCCGCCGCGGCGCAACGCCGCCTTGCCGATCGGGATCGGCTCGGGTGGACCCGCGTCCAGCGACTGCTTCACGCGTGGATCACGGTAGAGCGCGATGTGCTCGTAATACAGCACGGGATCGGGATCGGCCACCGCCGATGCCATCAGCGCGCGCGCGTCATACGGCGTGGATGGCACGACGATCTTCAGACCGGCGGTCCGATAGAACCAGGGTTCGGTGTTCTGCGAGTGGTACGGTCCCGCATGACGCAAGCCGCCCCACGGCATCCGGACGACCATCGGGACGCTGCCCCCCCACCGGTAGCGAACCTTCGCCGCGTTGTTGACGAGCTGATTGAAGCCGGTCGCCACGAAATCGTTGAACTGGATCTCGCCGATCGGTCGCTGCCCGGCGAGGGCGGCGCCCACACACACGCCGAGGACGGCTCCTTCGGCCAGCGGAGAATTGATGATTCGATCGCCGAACTCAGCCAGCAGCGGGCGCAGCAGCAGAAACGCGTTGCCGTACGCGCCACCGACATCTTCGCCGTAGACGAAAACGCGGGGGTCGGCCCGCAGCGCATCGCCGATGCCGAGCATGACCCCGTCAAGAAACGTGCGCCCGCCGGGATCGAACGGCGGCCCTGCATCGACGTCGATGTGGCGCGGGGCTTCGGCCCCGCGTTCGCAGGCCTGCAGGCCTGCGCCACACGCATCCGGCTTTAGCCGGATTGCCGGATCCAACACCTCCACATGGACCCGCGGCGCCTCGTCCGCAAACACGTCGCGACCAGCCCGCCACGGTTCGGGCCATGGCGCCTCGACGACCGCACGCGCTTCGCGCGCGACGATCTCTTCTGCCTCGCGCTTGAAGCGATCGAGATCGCCAGGCGCGATAACACCCTGGCGCTCCAACCGCGCGGCGTAGGTCGAAATCGGGTCGCGGGCCGCCCAGAATTCGTACAGCACGCGGTCCGCATATCCGTGATCGGCAAGCGGCGGATACTCCCAGGAGAGCTGCGGATCTCGACCGAGGTACAGCATGTCGTCGTGATGCGCGTGGCCGCACATCCGCATCGCCACGACCTCGATGAGGGCCGGCCCGAAACCGCCGCGTGCGCGTTCAACGGCCCACGTGAACGCGGCGGCGATCGCATCGGGATCGGTGCCATCGCACGTGATGCCGGGAATCCCGTACCCGATCGCCTTGTCCGCAAACGTGCGGACGGCGGTCTGCTCGTCAAGCGGCGTCGACAGCGCCGTCTGATTGTTCTCGATGCAGAACACCGCCGGGAGGCGCCGCGCGGCGCACAGATTGATCGCTTCGTGCCACTCGCCGAGCGACGACCCGCCTTCGCCGATGAACGACACGGCGACGCGCCCGGAGCCATCGCGCCAGAAGGCCATCGCCATGCCCGCGATCGTCAGCGCCGCCGTCGCGAGCGGCGCCGCGGGCGGCAGGATGCCCCACCCGAAATCGCCGATGTGCAGGTCTTTCCCGTCAAACGGCGCGCCGGCTTTTCCCATCTGCGCGTTCAGCACCATTCGGACCGCAGCGGGCTCGGGGCGCATCGCAAGCGCGACACCGAGATCGCGAATGACCGGACCGATGACGTCGCCGACCCATCCGTTGTCGGCGGTGCGGTATGACGGCCCGCGGCGCAGCCGAATGGCGGCGGCATAAATCGCCTCCTGCCCGAGCGATCGAAATCCTTTGCCTTGAAACGGGGTGTTGCCGTATCGGATCTCGCCGCTCGTGAAGAACGCTTTCAACCGATTATCTGTCGCGCGTGTGAGCAGCATGCCCCGCAGGATGTCGCGACGCTCATCATTGGTGAGCGACGCTTCGATGGCCGAACGTCGCAGGAAGCCGTCGCACGCGTCCAGCAATTCCTTCGAGGCCCGATCGAGACGCGTCTGGGCAGAGGTGCCAGGCGTGGTGTCCGGCACGCCCGACGGCACGGGGTGCGTTCGAAGGCGGCGCATCAGCTCGCGTCCGAGCGCGGGGCGAAGCGCGTCGATCGCCGCCTCGCCGCGCGGATCGCGCCCCTCTGCCACCGCCTCGAATGCGCCGATGGCGTCACCAAGCGCAAACGGGTAGCGCTCGGCCACGAACGCGGCGAAACGGCTCGTCAGACCGGTCAGCCGGTCCAGCGCGGGCTTGGTGACCATTCCGATCAGATGCTAACGCAAGGTCCGCCAAACGGTCAGTAGTTCAGCCAGTAGGCGAGCTTCACGAGGAACACGTTCTTCCCGGGCGTGCTGAAGGTGTCGTGGAAGTCCCGGCTGAACCGGAACGCGCCGTCCGCGACGCTTCCCTCGCGCGCCTGCTGCCACACGATGAAGAGCGTCGAGCCGGGTTTGTACTCCCACCGCAGCACGTTGGTCGTCCTGAACGATCGATAGTTGAAGTCCGGATTGTCGCCGTACGAAAACGGCGCGTAGCGATCGCTGTACACCGGGTTTCGTCCGTTCACGAGCTCTTTGAAGGGCCCGTAATTGCCGGCCGACACGAACGGCTCGGCGTACAGCTGCAGCGACAGCGTGGGCTTCATCGTGTAACTGACGCGGGCGTTGAACGACACCGTCGTTTGGGCCAGTCGGCCGAACACGTAGTGGGTGCTCGTGTCGGTGACGTTGTTGACCCATTGCGTATCGTTGACGGAGGTCGCCACCCGCATCCCGAGCACGACTGACGCGGCCGGAACGGGACGCAGCGTCACTTGTGGCTGGTACTCCCTGATCCACGAGCCGTGGCCATCGGCGACGATGGTGCCGTTGTAGTTCAACGACACGGGATGGCGGTCGTCGCCGTTGATGTAAAACCAGACGCCGTTGTAGTCCTCGAAGAGGCCACCCGGACCGCCGCGCGACAGCCGATCGTCGAAGTACCGTTGGTTGAAGTTGAAGCCGCCGCCGATTGACCAGTTGTTGGTGAAGGTGGCCGACCCGTTGATGTTGCCGCCGCCGCCCAGAAAATCTCTGTCGGAGTTCCAGTGCGCGTACTGATTGAAGTTGAGATATCGCGCGCGAAACACTCCGGATGGCTTCTCGCTCTTGATCTGCAGCCAGTTGTTCATCGACTTCTCGTCGGCGCGCCGGAAGAACCCGAGATCGTCGATGTCGAAGCCGGGTGACTTGACGTTGAAGTTCGATTGGAAGCGGATCCGTTCCCCGGCGATCTTGCCGATGCCAATCTTCGCCCCCAATCCCGCGAGCGTGGTGGCGCTCGTATCGAGCTGGAAGGATGTCGCATCGGGCCGCTGGAAATAGTGGGCGCTGTTCTGCTCGATGCGATCGATGGCCGCCGCCTCACCGTTCACGCGGCTTCCGACCCAATAGCCGGCGAGGGCGTACTGCGACTTGAATCGCCAGTCGAAATCGGCGCCGCCGGTGACGGCGCTCGTCGGCAGAAACCTCAGGTTGTCGGTCAGGCGACGCTCGGTTGCGGTCACGACGAAGCCCACGGACGACTGATTATCGAACTCGCGCCTGACGCGGCCGACCGAATAGTTCGTCAACGGCTCGATCGGCTGTTGATACCTCACCGCGCCGTTCGCGACCGTGGCGTACTCCTCGCGCGTCACCGCGTGCAGCACCCCGATCGAGAACCCTCCCACCCGCCCGGTTACCTTCCCGGCCCCGAGAATCGTCGTCTGCGGCGGCGAGTCCGTGTAGATCGCATCGCCGCCCGGCAGATCGCCGGCGCCCTGCGGCGATCGTCCGATTCGCCGCGAATAGAACAGGTTGCCGTCGTCGAACGGGAAGTTGAAGGTGCCGGATCCTTCGACGAAGAACGGCCGGCGCTCGTTGAAGAACGTCTCGAAGGCCGACAGGTTGACGACCGCGGGATCGGCTTCGACCTGTCCGAAGTCCGGATTCACGGTACCGGTGAACGTGAGGCCGGTCGTGAGGCCGTACTTCAAATCGAGCCCCAGGGCAGCCCCGGGCGCCGACGACTTCATCAGCGGATTGCCGTTGGTCGGCTGCCGCGTGACCTGCGACACCATGTAGGGGAGCAGCTCGAGCCGTTTGGGCGTCGACAGCATCGACAGCCCACCGAGCTCACCAAACGAACTGACGAATCCCGTGGCCGCGCGCGGAAGCAGCGGCCACGTGGACGTTTCCTTCAACCGGCCGATCTCGCGCACGACAGCGAAGCCGAACGTGTTGGTGGGTCCGGGCGTGAATCGCAGCTGCGAAAACGGGACGCGGAACTCGGCCAGCCAGCCGTCCTGGTCGCGCGAGACCTCGACGTCCCACACGGCGTCCCAGCTGTCATCGTTGTTGTTGTCGTTGAACCAGTAGCGATCCTGCTTGACGCCGGACGGATTGACGGCGAACTCGTACGCCGTCCGGCGATCGTGAAACGAATCGATCACCACGTGGAGCCAGTCGCCCGGCGAGTTGTCGTCGCGGCGCGTCAGATACGTGACGATCTTGTCCGGCTCCGCGTCAAACGCTCTGACCCGCACGTAGAGCGTCGTCGAGTCGTAAGCGACGCGAAACTCGGTCTTCTGGCTCGGCGGTGCGCCCTCCTTCGGCTCGCGCTGGATGAACTCTGAAATCGGCGCGAGTGTCCGCCATCCCTCCTCGGAGAGCGTCACGCCCTGTCCCGTGCCGGGCAACTTCTGGGCCTGAGCGACGGCCACGGCCGGGGTTCCAGCGGCGGCGGGCGACGCCAGAAGCGGTGACGGCGCCAGGAGAGCGGCGCACGCGAACACGCGGACCAGATGTGATCGTCGCAGATGGGCGGGCATCTTCAATTGGACGAGTCCAACCGACCCTTAGTTTGCGCTATGGTATCCCGCATGTCGTTGACGACGCTGATTGACACCCAAACCCTTTCCGAGCACCTGTCGGATCCGGCATTCGCGATCGTCGACTGCCGGTTCGACCTCAAAGACGAGTCATGGGGACAACGGGAATACGCGGCGAATCACATTCCCGGCGCTGTCTATGCGAGCCTCGATCGCGATCTGTCCGGCATGAAAACAGGAAGGAACGGACGCCATCCGCTGCCGGATCCGGCGGTGCTGGCGGACACGGTCGGCCGGCTCGGCATCGACTCCTCGGTGCAGGTGATCGCCTACGACCAGGACAGCGGGATGTACGCGAGCCGGCTGTGGTGGTTGGTCCGCTGGCTGGGACACGACGCGGTCGTGTCCCTCGACGGCGGCTTCGCGAAGTGGCAGGCGGAGGGTCGAGCCGTCCGATCCGGCGTCGAGACGCGTCGCCCTCGCGAGTTCGTCGCCCGGCTGCGCTCAGGGTGGGTCGTCGACGCCGACGCGGTGTCGCGGACGATTGGCGCCGGCGACAAGCGGCTCGTCGATGCGCGCGCGCCGGACCGCTACCGGGGCGACAACGAACCCATCGACAGGGTGGCCGGCCACATCCCGGGCGCGGTCAATCATTTCTTCAAGTGGAATCTGGCCGAGGATGGGACGTTCCGCTCGCCGGAGGAGATTCGCGAGCGCGTGCGCAGATCCATCGGCGACGTCCCGCCGGAGGACGTCATCAGCTACTGCGGCTCCGGCGTGACCGCCTGCCACAATCTGCTCGCGTTCCAACACGCCGGCCTCGGCGGCGGCGCGCTCTACGTCGGATCGTGGAGCGAGTGGTCGAGCGATCCGTCGCGGCCGGTTGAACAGAGCCACGACATCGGCTCCTCTCGTACGTAGGGCGGACCCTGTTGGGTCCGCCAATAGAGGTTTTCAGCCGTGACGGAAATCGACATCGCGCCGTCCAGCCGGGCGGCTCGCAGGGCTAAAGCCCTGCGCCACATGGTCCCTTTTCAGGGCAGACGCGACACCAGAAAAAAAGGCCGGCCCGAAGGCCGGCCTTGACACTCGTCGTGTGGCGCTTTCGATTAATGGACCTGTGTGCTGTGCGCGAAGGGGACGCCGACCGGCGTTCCGCGCCAGTCTTCCTCGAGAATCGCATACAGCACCTGATCGAGGTACTGACCGTTGCGGAGGAACGACTTTCTGAGCACCCCTTCCTGAACGGCGCCCATCTTCAGGAGCGCGCCGTTGCCGCGGCCGTTCTTGACCGCCGCCCGGGCCTCGAGCCGATGAACGCCCAGCGTGCCGAACGCGAATTCGAGCACCATCTCCGCGCCTTGCTGGAATGCGCCCGTTCCCCAGAACGCCGACCCAATCGCAAAGCCCCATTCAGCGCTGTGGAAGCTCGCGTCCAGCTGCCGCACCTGAAAGATGCCGACCGCCGTGTCGAACCCCTGAATGGTGACCGCGAAGCACGCGTAGGTGCCGGCGGCCCGCTGCTGCAGTGTCCACGAGATGAACCGCCCGAACCCTTCGACCGTGGTCGGGGGCGGCGAAATAAACCTGGCTACTTCCTCCGTCGTCAGCATCGCGAAGAGCGATGGCGCGTCGGAGGGACGAAGCTCTCTCAGCACGACCTGATTGCCGGTCAACACCGGAAGCCCAGACCGCCAGTCGCTGCTGATGACTTCGCCGGGCGTCACGTGATTCGTGACAACGCTCAGCTCGTCGCGATAAGGCATCTTTTCCATGTCCAACTCCCTTTGAGCAGCTCAGTTAGAAGCTGGTTACAGGAATGGCGGCAGGAGCCGCGGTGACCGGAGCGGCGTCGACAGCAGCGCCGTCGACAGGAACAACATCGCCGAATTCACTGACCAGACTTGGAGCCGGTTCGCTGGTGTCTTCCGGCGGGAAGACCTCCTCGCTGGCGGATGAGGTGGCCCAGATGATGTCGGTATCGGTCGACGTGCCCCAGATGATGTTGTCGCCGGGCTCGGCCGTGCCCCAGATGATGTTGTCGAGATCGGCGGCACCCCAGACGGCCGTGTCGCAGTCGGCGCCGCCGCAATCGGTGCCCCAGATGATGTTGTCGCTATCAGCGGTGCCCCAGATGATGTTGTCGCCATCGCCCACGATGGCCCACATGATGTTGAGGCTCGCGCCCGTGCCCCAGATGATGTTGTCGCCGTCGCCGGTGCCCCAGATGATGTTGTCGCCGTCGCCGGTGCCCCAGATGATGTTGTCGCCGTCGCCCCCCGTGCCCCAGATGATGTTGTCGCCTTCGGATCCCAATGTCTTGGCGGTGCCCCACACGATGTTGAGACCCCACGCGTTCTTGCTCGGCACCATGATGCCGTGGCTAATCAGGTGGTTGCCCCAGATGACGTGCTTGCTCCAGACTTTTTGCACGGGCACGCGGTCGCCCGCTTTGGCCGTCTTGTAGAACTTGGCGAGACGCACCGCACCGAGGGAGTTGAGGAACCCGGCGCCTTCCGTGAGCGCGTTGTAGCCGGGACGGTTCTCCGCGGTGTACTGCAGGATGGCCTTCACCAGATTCGGCGTGAGGTTGGGATTCGCCTGCAGCATCAACGCGACCGTTCCGCTCACCACCGGCGCCGCCATGCTCGTCCCGCTGAGAGTCAGATAGGGCATCGCAGAGGTCGGGAACGCGCCTTTGGAAAGGTACTTCGCCTTCGTGAAATAGAACGTGCTGCCCGGGACCGCCAGCGACACCGTGCCGGTGCCGGGTGCAACCAGGTCGGGTTTCGTGTCCCAGTCGATGAACGTCGGGCCGCGTGAGCTGTAGCCGGCCATCACATCGTCTTTGCGCGTCAGCGTGCCTTCGGTACTCGACGCGCCGACGGTCAGCACCCACGGCGCGTTGCCGGGCGCGGTGATCCCGCCGTATTGCGCGACGCCGGCGGCGTTCTTCCCAAGATTGCCGGCCGCAACCACGACGACGATGCCACGGTCGGTGAGCACTTTGGCCGCGAGCGTCAGGGGGTCGGTCCAGTAGGACTCGTGAATCGGGGCGCCGACTGACAGGTTCACGACGCGAATCTTGTAGGTCGCCGCGTTGAGGGCGACCCAGTTGAGCGCCCCGATGATGTTGCTGATCCGTCCCTGTCCATTCGCGTCGAGCACCTTGAGCGACACGAGCGACGCGTCGGGCGCGATGCCCGACTTCGCGCTCGGGCCGCGCGAATCGGACCCGTTGCCCGCGATGATGCCCGACACGTGCGAGCCGTGACCGTTGTCATCGTACGGCAGCGGGAGCCCGTTGACGAAATCGACGAACTTGGCGACGCGCTGATTGCCGTAGGGATACAGGGTCGAGCTCGCGCCGACCGTCAGGTCGTCGTGAAACGTCGCGATGCCCGAGTCGAGGACAGCGACGCCGATGCCGCGGCCGGTCAGACCGAGCGACTGATTGACGGTCTGCGCGCCAACCGTGACCGAGGTGCGGTAGTTCTGCGTCGCGAGGTCGCGGTTGTCGTGGATGCGAAACACCGACGGGTGCGCGGCCAGGGCTTTCAGAACACCGTTCGGCAGCTCGAGCACCTGCCCGTTGATGATGTCGAACTTGCCGCCGCGCATGAACTTCTTGAACTGCGGCGGAATCTCGGCGCCGTTCACGAGCGTCACGATGACGCTGCTGGTGTGCAACGGATTGCCTTTCGCGCGCCGGTCGACTTCGTCATCGACCTTGTAGTTCTTCACAAACGAGCCGGGCAGGCCGGCTTTCTTGTGAGGCTTGTTGGAAGCGTTGTGGTGTGCGGCTGCAAACGCGGAGGGCGCCGAGGCCAGCACGAGAACTGTCATGAGCGCCAGGGTCCGGCGCAGGATACGTCCCGAGATATAAGCCATAGTGACAAAACAGAGGAGCAAGATCGCCGCCATGGCGGCTATAGTGTCATATCAAACGGATAACTCCTTAGGAGGACACAACTTACAGGTTCCGCCCGGGAGGCACTCTGTCGCTTACAGTACCGTCGCTTCTTCAGATTCAGAACACGTGGAGAGGTTGGCTCGACGTAAAATTTCAGCTAACTAACTTATAATACTGGACTTAACATCGAATGTCTCGAACTGGAGCAGTAGAGCTCAGCGTGGAACATGAAAGTCATTTAAAGTACGTCGTCATGTCCGTCTAAATACGTTGACATGCGCTAAAAGACTCCGCCGGGAGGTTGGTCGCGATGGCTGAAGGTGCGTGGGGGGAGGCCGTCGACCGCTGCCGCCAGCGCCTTGATGTGGTCGGGGGTAGTGCCGCAGCAGCCGCCCACGATGTTGACGAGACCGCGCGTGGCGAGCTCGGCGAGCGCGCCGGCAAAACTGGCCGGCTGCTCGGCGTAGCGACCGTAGGCGTCTGGCAGTCCGGCGCTGGGGTGGCAACTGATCGCGCAGTCGGCGATACGCGCCAGCGCTGCGAGATGGGGCTCGATCCCACGCACACCGAACCCACAGTTGACGCCGACGCTCAACGGTCGCGCGTGAGCCACCGAGGTCCAAAAGACGTCGAGCGTCTGACCCGCCCACGTGCGCCCGGTCTCGGAGACGGTCACCGACACTATCAGCGGAAGGCGCCGATCGTCTCCGCTGGTCTCCCGCCGCTGTTCGTAGATCTCCTCAATGGCGACAAGGGCCGCCTGCGCGTTCAGCACATCGAACACCGTTTCGACCAGCAGCAGATCGCATCCCCCGTCCAGCAGACCGCGCACCTGCTCCTTATAGGCATCTTTCAGCGCGTCGGATGTAATCGCCGGGAAGGGCGCGGTGTCGGCGGGCGGCGGCGAGACCGCCCTGTTGGTCGGGCCGATCGATCCGGCGACCAGCCGCGGCTTGCCCGGCGTGCGTCTGGTCCACTCGGCGCAAGCCTCATTCGCCAGCTGCGAGGCGGCGACGTTCACTTCGTACACCACCGACCCGAGCCCGTTGCCCGCCGGCACGAGCGCCGTGCTGTTGAAGGTGTTGGTGGTGATGATGTCGGCGCCGGCGGCGAGGTAGGCGTGATGGATGGCGGTGATGAGGTCGGGCCGCGAGAGCGTCACCAGGTCGGCGTCGCCGGCCAGATGGCGCGCCGGGAGATTGACGCGCTGGATCATCGTGCCCATGGCGCCGTCCAGCACCAGAACCCGCTCGGCGAGCCGTTCCACTACGCGCATGTCAGAGATCATCGATCGATTGCGGCCAATCGTCCTTGAAAACAGGGCAGCACGCGATCGGCGAGCACGCGGCCGCCGGTCTGGCCGCACGCGATCGGGACGCCGGCCCAGGACGCGCCGCCGGAGCGCATCGATGTAGACGTGAGGTCGGGAAGCTCCGGCATGACGGGGTCCTCGCGCGCAGTCGGTTGGCCCCACTCGTGCAGTCATTAGAACGTTGACGCGCGACGGCCGAACGGTCATTGTAGACGTCAAAACCCCATGCGGCTGATAGCTCTACTACTTACCGGCTGGCTGCTCTCGCCCGCCGCCCTGGCGCAGCAGGTCCAGCCGTCCTCTGCAGCCGCAGGGGCGTCCTCACAGCCGGACGCGACACCAGCCACGACGCCCGCCCTTCCCGTCTCGCTCGACAAGATTCGCGACGGACTCGAGCGAACGGCAGCGCCCGGCATCCTGCTCAAGAACGTTGAAGACAACCCGACGTTCCGCGTCGAGATTCTCGAGCGGCGGAAGATCGAAGCGCTGCTGGCGACGCTCGATTTCAAGAGCGGACCGACACCGCCCGGCGGCGTCTACGGCTACGAACAGCAGCGGGTGATGTTCCCGGCCGTCGACAATCCGATGGCGCAGCCGTACGCCGCATTCAGCCAGACCGAGTTGGCCATCGTGTCCGCCGAATCGGCGATCAACATGATGCTCGCCAAGTATCTGGCCAAGGGAATCAGGAACGCGTATCGCGCGTCACAGGAGCAAGCGGCGCGCGCCGAAGTGGAGCGCGCCATCGCCGAGTACTGCGCGAGCAAGCCGAACGGTGGCGCCGGCATTCAGCTCTGCGTCCCACCGACGACCTCCCCGGTCGCTTCGACGCCTCCCTAACGAATCCGCGCTTGACAGGCGGGGTGTTTTATCATTTAATCCGGATGGACGGATTAAATGAACGGCCGCGCCCCTGCCATCCTGGACCATCTCAGCGCCCTGTCGGACCCGACCAGAAGCCGCATTCTGCTGCTGCTCGACCGCCATCAGCTGACCGTGTCTGAGCTGTGCACGATCATGCAGCTTCCGCAGTCGACGGCGAGCCGGCACCTGAAGGCCCTCGTCGATAGCGGCTGGATCGCCGCGCGCGCCGAGGGGACCAGCCACATCTACACCATGACGCGCGAGGATCTCGATCCGGCCGCGCGTCGCTTGTGGCTGCTCGTCCGCGAACAGGTGGGACCGACGGCGGCGGCGGCGCAGGATCACCGCCGCCTGCAGATGGCGCTGGCCGAGCGCCGCACCAAATCCCAGGAGTTCTTCTCTTCCTCGGCGGGCCAGTGGGATCTGCTGCGCGATGAGCTGTTCGGCGACCGGTTTCACCTGGCCGCGCTCGCCGCGCTCGCCGACCCCGATGCGGTGGCCGGCGATCTGGGTTGCGGCACCGGCCAGGTCAGCGCCGCCCTCGCGCCCTTTGTCGCGCGGGTGATTGCCGTCGACGCCTCGGCCGCGATGCTGCAGGCCGCCAAGCGGCGGCTGTCCGGTGTCGACAACATCGATCTTCGTCGCGGCGATCTCGAGGAGCTGCCGATCGACGACGGGACGCTCGACCTCGCGACGCTGATGCTGGTGCTGCACCACGTCCCGGAACCGGAAAAGGCGCTCGCGGAAGTCGCGCGCGTGCTGAAACCCGGCGGCCGCGCGATCATCGGCGACATGCTTCCGCACGACCGCGAAAGCTACCGGCAGCAGATGGGACACGTCTGGCTCGGGTTCTCGGACGAGCACGTGCGCCGGCTGCTGACCGATGCCGGTTTCGGCCGAATCAGTATCGTCGCACTGGCGCCCGACACGCACGTCAAGGGACCGGCGTTATTCGTCGCGACCGGACAAAAATCCGGCGCGGGACAACAATCGATGTAGGCGCGAAATCACGAAATCTTGGTGGGATTTTCTAACAAAGGAGCACGCAGTATGTCGACCGTTATTGAGAAGCAGTTGCATCCCTTCAACGCCGCGAAAGCCGTCGGCCGCGAACCGTACAAAGTCAAGGATCTGTCGCAGGCCGAGTTCGGGCGGAAGGAGATGCGTCTCGCCGAGCAGGAAATGCCCGGGTTGATGTCGCTGCGCAAGCAGTACGCGAGCAGTAAGCCGCTGGCCGGCACGCGCATCATGGGCAGCCTGCACATGACCATCCAGACAGCCGTGCTCATCGAGACGCTGACCGAGCTCGGCGCCGACGTGCGCTGGGTGTCGTGCAACATCTTCTCGACCCAGGATCACGCGGCCTCGGCCGTCGTCGTCGGCCCGCCGGGAAGCGGTGGCACGGTGCAGAACCCGAAAGGGACGCCGGTGTTCGCGTGGAAAGGCGAGACGCTCGACGAGTACTGGTGGTGCACGAACGAGGCGCTCGAATGGCCGGACGGCACCGGGCCGACCTCGATCGTCGACGATGGCGGGGACGCGACGCTGATCCTGCACAAGGGCGTCGAGTTCGAGAAGGCCGGGAAGGTACCGGCGTTCAAGCCCGAGAGCGAGCCCGAAGAGTGGGGCGTCATCCTCGAGCTGATTCGCTCGTCTATGGCGAAGGACAAGAGCCGCTGGACCCGTCTGGCCTCCCAGATGATCGGCGTCAGCGAAGAGACGACGACCGGCGTGCACCGGCTGTATCAGATGCAGGAAGCCGGCTCGCTGATGTTCCCCGCGATCAACGTCAACGACTCGGTCACCAAGAGCAAATTCGACAACATCTACGGTTGCCGGCACTCGCTGACCGACGGTCTCTGCCGCGCCAGCGATGTGATGCTCGGCGGCAAGGTCGCCCTCGTCGCCGGCTTCGGCGAAGTCGGCAAGGGTTGCGCCCAGGCGCTGCGGGGACAGGGCTGCCGCGTGATCGTCACCGAAATCGACCCGATCTGCGCGCTGCAGGCGGCGATGGAGGGCTACGAGGTGAAGACGCTCGAAGACGTGCTCGAGACGGCCGACATCTTCATCACCACGACCGGGAACTTCAACATCATCACCGCCGCGCACATGGCCAAGATGAAGGACAAGGCGATCGTCGGCAACATCGGCCATTTCGACAACGAGATCGACATGGCCGGTCTGAAGAAGATCCCCGGCATACAGAACATCAACATCAAGCCGCAGTACGACGAGTGGCGCTTCCCCGACGGCCACAGCGTGATGGTGCTCGCGGAAGGGCGGCTGCTCAACCTCGGATGCGCCACCGGTCACCCGAGCTTCGTGATGTCGGCGTCGTTCAGCAACCAGACGATCGCACAGCTCGAGCTCTACGCGAACCGCAGCAAGTACGAGAAGAAGGTCTACATCCTGCCGAAGCACCTCGACGAGCAGGTTGCGCGTCTGCACCTCGATCACCTGGGCGTGAAGCTGACGAAGCTCACGAAGGAGCAGGCGGACTACCTTGGCGTGCCGGTCGAGGGACCGTACAAGCCGGAGCACTACCGGTACTGACTCGCAAGCCTCACGTGTGAAGTCTCAAGTCTGAGGGAACCCGCGGGCGCGGCATTCGCGCTCGCGGGGTTTTTTGTCTATGCGGGGCCCGCGACTATGGCGTGACGTCGATGTCGGGATCGAGGTTCTTCTTATTGATGGTGAGACCCTGGTTGTCGGCCCATACGACGTTGTACTTGTAGGTCGTGTACTTCAACAGCTTCGTCTTCCCGAAGTTCGCTGCGGGCTGCACCTTGTGCGCTTTGATGATGTCCGTCTCTTGGGGGTTGACCTTCACCAGATGGCTTCCGAGGTCGAGCGGGTTGGCGGGCGTCAGGTCCTCCTTCAGTTTGATGTCGGCGGCGTCGATTGAGACCCAGTGGGCCGTCGCGTCGTCATTCGTGATCACGAAGTGCAGCTTGTCGCCCGGGTGGCATCGGCATGGGAGTGGTTCGGGCATCGTGTTGTTCGGCGTGATCTCGAGCTGAATGAACTGCAGGTTCTTCGGCATTGTTTTCTCCTCGCTATCGTTGATCTGCGACAAGTTGCTGAAACTGGGACAGCCCGTGGAGCGACGCCAACTCGTCGTTCTCCCGCGCCTCGCGCCTCCCGTATCCGTTTTCGATCGCCGCGCGGAGATTGCGCAGCGCAGCGGTCGTATCGCCAAGGCGTGCATGAACCTCGGCGGTGCGCTGCAGTGTCTCACGATCCGTCGGGGCGAGCGCGCGGGCCTCTTTGGCATGTCGCTCCGCGGCGGCGGCCTGTCCGACCTTCGCTTCGCATAACGCGACGAGCGCAATCGTGCGGTAGTCCTGCGCGTTGACGGCGAGCAGTTCGTTGCCGGCCGCAATCGCCCGCTCGTACGCCCCCTTCGCCTTCACGGTCTGACCCAATCGCACGTACACGTCGCCGATGTTGCGCAGGTTGCCGACCGATTTCGGGTTCACCGCCAGCGATTGTTCGTACGCCTTCAGGGCCTCCCCGTATCGCTTCCTTCCGTAGTACGCCAGCGCCAGGTTGGCATAGGCGGCGGCATTCGGGCCCAGACGGACGGCGTGTTCGTAGTTGCCGATCGCTTCGTCGATGTCCCCCAACCGGTAATGGGTGGTGCCGAGCATCTGAAACGGCCCGGCGGCCGTGGGCTGCAGTTCGGTCGCGCGCCGGTACGGCTCGAGCGCCTCCCGATATCGGGCCGCGCGATACAAGACGAACCCGAGCGAATTGTAGTGACGCCAGGACCGCGGCCGAATGCGAGTCGCCTCGCGGAGCTCGGCGAGGCCGGCGTCGACGTCGCCCCGATCGGCGAGCACCTGTCCCAACAGGTGATACGCCTCGTCGTTGTCAGGCTGTAGCGCCACGGATCGCCTGAGCGAGCTGATGGCTTCGTCAGGCCGGCCGGTCAGGTACTGCATGTTCCCGAGCGAGTAGTGGACCGCCCCCTGATTCGGCCCCATGCGGACCGCCTGCGTGACGGCGTCGGTCGCCCGCGTCGCCAGGGCGGGATCGCGGTCGCGCTGATATTTTTCCCAGTACGCATCGCCGAGCGCCGCCTGGGCGAGCACGAACTGCGGATCGTTCGCGAGCGCGCCGTTGAGCAGCGCGATCGCCGCATCGATGTTCGGCGGGACGTCGTACCGATCCATCAGCGCGCGCGCCTGCGAGTACGCGAGCAACGCCCGGCCGCTCGTCGTCGGCAGCTTTCTGACGTGCTTCCAGTCGGCGGCGCTCAGCCCCGTCGGCCAGGCGCCGGCTCGTTCGAGCGCGCGTCCCACGCCGTCGACGAGCGCCTTTTCGATGTCCAGCGAATCGCCGCTGATGGTCTGTTCCCACATCGGCGCGGTCACGCCCGGCCTCCGCAGCCGTGCGACGATCTGTGTTGTCGGCGCAGCGCTCGTCATCGCGAGATCGAGCACGAAGGTGGCGCCCAGCTCGCGCGCGAGCCCCGCCAGATCGTTCCGCTTCTTCTCGTACGGCGCCGTGGCTGCCCGCGAGAGCGCCGTGAGCCCGGGAATCGACCCGAAGTTTTCCGCGACCACCGACGCGAAGCCCGCGCCCAGGTACTCGGCTTGCGAGTCACCGGTCGGGTTGTCGACCGGCAGAATGGCAAGCACCGCATGGCCTGTCGCGCCGGCCGGCTTCAAGACGCGCATCAGAGGCGTGTAACGCACAGCGATTGCAAGCGTCAATACGAGCGCCACCGCCAGCGACGGTTTCCACGCGCGACGCCAGATTGCGGGCGGAAAGGACACGCCGACGAGCGCCGCCTCGAGCTCGCGGGCAGATTGATACCGCATGTCTGGATCGGCCTCGAGCGCCTTGGCGATGACGGCGCTCAGCGCCTGCGGGACAGCCGCGTCGATCTCGTGCGCGGCTGGCGCACGCTTCTTTGCCATCGCGACAGCAAGATCAATCACGTCGTCTTCCAGATACGGCCGTCGGCCGGTCGCCATCTCGAACAGCACGACGCCGAGGCTGTAGATGTCGGCGCGCGCGTCGGCCTGTCTTCCGATCAACTGTTCCGGCGCCATGTAGAGCGGAGTGCCCGCCCGGTCGAGCGCCGTCGACCCGGCGGATGGGACGTTCACAGTCGTCGCCGTTGGCGAGGCGGTCGGCGACATCATGCGCGCCACCCCGAAGTCGAGCACCTTGATGGAGCCGTCTGGGGTAATCTGAACGTTGGCCGGCTTCAGATCGCGGTGAATGACGCCATGCGCGTGCGCGGCCGAGAGCGCCGACGCAAGCTGGCGGCCGATGTCCACAACGCGATCGATCGGGAATCGCGCGCGCCGGAGATGGGCCGCGAGGCTCTCGCCGGCGACGTACTCCATGACGATGAAGGCGCGATCGCCCTCTTCGACGACATCGTAGATGGAGGCGATGTGAGGATGATTGAGCCGTGCTGCAGCGCGCGCCTCGAGAAGAACCCGTTCACGCAGCTCACCATGCGCGACGTCCGATGCCGTCAGAGATTTCAGCGCGACCTGGCGGTGCAGTCGCGTATCCAGGCAGAGGAACACCTCGCCCATCCCGCCGGATCCCAGCTTTCCGAGCACCTCGTACGGCCCTATCAGCGAGTCCGTCACCCAAGAGTCCTCCGCCTGGCTCAACCGTAAAGAACGGGCGAAGGATACCTCTATAACCGGCCGAACTACTAGGAATTAGGGATTGGAGGATTAGGACGAGATAGAACGCGTCGCGGCTGCCACGAATGCGTCTTCGGACGCGCGGATGCGGGCGGCGCCACGAAGGCACCTCACCCGGCGCGCGGGCATCGAGCGAGTGCTTGACGATCTTGCCGCGTGTCAGGTCTTCGAGCTCGCGCGTCGAGAATTTGAGATTTAACCTACCCGATCTGCGAGAGACCCTTCTTCAGATCGTCGGCGCTCATGACCGGCGTCAGCTGCACACCGGCGTTGAACCCCGTGAAGAACGGCTCCACAATCGCCGGGATCTCTGACGCATCCTTGACGTCGACGACGAGGAGCGCCGTCCGGACGCCGTTCTCCGGGAAGAAATATGACGGGTTGACGTTCGCAGAACTATTACGAGCGGTGGCTTCCTTCGGATTCCGTCAGTCTATACTTGTGGACGGCAAGGAGGTCGTGCATCCGTGAAGATCTTTCGTTCGGCCAAGTCCGCTCAGATCAGGTGGTTCGTCGCACCGCTCGCTCTCCTGCTCATCGTAACCGCAGGGTCGCGGATGGGGTCCGGCCAGCAGAAGGTCCCGTTCGACAACGGCATTCCGGTGGCGCCGCGCGGTCTCGCCGGTCGTCCGCTGCCGAAGATGCCGGTGGTGTACGACACGGGCGAGGGCCAGAGAATCCGGGTCGTCTCCGTCACCAGGGCACTGGAATATCCCTGGGCTCTCGCGTTTCTTCCCGACGGCGGCATGCTGGTCACCGAGCGGGCCGGCCGCCTGCGCATCATCCGCAACGGCGTACTGGACCCGAAGCCAATTGCCGGCGCGCCCGCGTCTTACTGGGCCCTCGAATCTGGCCTGCCCGGTGCGGTCCACGGCTTCATGGACGTAGCCCTGCATCCACAGTTTGCCGAGAACCGGTTTGTGTATCTCTCCTACACGAAGCCGCTCGATGAGAAACGCCGGACGGTCGCGGTCGCGCGAGGGCGCTGGGACGGCCGAGCGCTGACCGAGGTCCGCGACATCTTCGTCGCGGATGAAGCCGGCACGTCGCGCATTGCGTTTGGTCGCGACGGCATGCTGTATGTCACCACGACCGGCCGCGACCCGCAGGATCCCAATACCCAGGGCGGAAAAGTGCTGCGGCTTAAGGACGACGGGAGCATCCCGAGCGACAACCCGTTCGTCGGGCGCACGGGCTACCGGCCTGAGGTGTATACGCTGGGACACCGCAGCTCGCTCGGCCTCGCCGTCCATCCCGGAACCGGAGAGATGTGGCTGAACGAGAACGGCCCCAACGGCGGTGACGAGATCAATATTCTCAAGCCCGGCGCCAACTACGGCTGGCCCATCGTGAGCTATGGCCGTAGTTACACCGGCCCATGGCAGACTGAACGACCCGGGCACCAGGGCTTCGAGCCGCCCATCGTCATCTGGATCCCGTCGATCGCCGTGTCCGGCATGGCGTTCTACACGGGGGACAAGCTCCCCAAGTGGAAGGGCGATGTCTTTGTCGGCGCGCTCCGTACCGGCGAGATTCCGGGCACCGGGCACCTCGAGCGGATCATGTTCAACGAGAAGATGGAGGAGATGCGCCGCGAATCGCTGCTCGTCGACCTGCGCCAGCGCATCCGCGAAGTCAGACAGGGGCCGGACGGGTTGTTGTATGTGCTGACCGACGAAAAAGAGGGAGCCATGCTCCGGATCGAACCGGCGCCCTAGGAGTCTGCGCGGCAGAAACGCCTGCAAGGCATCGATCGCCGGGCTTTGCCAGATGAATTCACGCGCGAGCGGCGGGACCACAAATCCAAGGGACTGACCGATGTCTCTTGCGGTTTCAGCCCGCGTGAGCGCCTGCG
>JBGPKK010000042.1:0-31610 GCA_041485905.1 Vicinamibacteria bacterium | reverse complement strand
CTCGGCCTCTGGCAGAGCGCCGTGATGGCGCTCGTGCTCGGCGTGTTGTCGGCCGCGATCTGCTACTACTCCGCTCCCTATGCGGAGCAGGCGCGCGGCATGGCGGAAATGGGTGTCGAGTACCAGGCGACAACGGTCGCGGTCGGCAAGCCGGAACGACCCGGCGAGTGGCTGGAATACAGCCCGCTGCTCACGATTTTCCTTGGCGGGTGCGGGCTCACCTATCTGGCGCGCGAGGTCGCGGACAAAGGTCCGTCTGTCCTGCTCGACCTCAATCATTTCGTCTTCGCGTTCCTGATCGCCGGCCTGCTGCTGCACTGGCGGCCTCGCTCGTTCGCACGGGCGATTTCGGCCGGTGTGCCGTCGGTGGCGGGCGTGCTGATTCAGTACCCGCTGTACGCCGGCATCGTGAAGATGATGACGGAGTCGGGCCTGGCGAAAAGGCTGGCGGAGTTCTTCATCGACATCTCCTCGCCGCACAGCTTTCCGTTTCTGGTTGGTGTGTACTCGGCGGTCCTCGGACTGTTCATACCGTCTGCCGGCGGCAAGTGGCTCATCGAAGCGCCGTACATGCTTGCGGCCGCCAAATCGCTGCACGTCCATCTGGGCTGGGTCGTTCAGACGTACAACGCGACAGAGGCACTCGCGAACCTTATTCATCCGTTCTGGATGCTGCCGCTTCTCGGCATCCTCGGCCTGAAGGCGCGGGACATCGTCGGTTATTCGATGCTGCAGTTCGTGGTGCACGTGCCGGTCGTGTTGTTTCTCGTCTGGATCCTCAATTACACGCTGACCTACGCGCCACCAGTCCTGCCCTAACCAGCCGCTGAACCGGTTCTTGCCTTGGTGTCCTTTGTGTCCTCTGTGTTGATCAGCCGCCGCAGGCCAGAACTGCGGCCGCTACCAGGGTCTGCTGGCGACGTTCGTGACGTGCTCGCGGTCGGGCGCAGTGATACACACGCCGATGCAGAGATAGGGCAGGCTGTCGTGAGAGTTGTGGCCGCGGTGGTATTTGCCGATCGGTTCTGAATAGACGTCGCCGGCTTTCGCGTTGACCAGAATGCCTTCCTCGAACTCCGCTTCGAATACTCCCTGGAGGGCGATGAAGAACGTCGCGCCGTTGTGGCAATGCCAGTTGGTGTACCCGCCCGGCGCGATCTCGGCGTTGTAGATCTGCACCTTGGCCTGAGGATCTTTCGGCAGCGAGGCATACAGTTGGTCGAACAGAACGTTCCGGAACAGCTGCTGGTCAGGAGTGGTGTAGCCGCTAAGCCTCAACCTCAGATCGCTGATATCACCTGATTGAGCGTGTTCGTTGAGGATCTGAACGACATCCTCTCGGACCGCGTCGAGCCGCATCCCCTTGTCCACGAGAATCGACGCGGCGACGGCGCCATCCTCGCGGAGGAGTCCCAGCAGCAGGTGCTCCGTGCCGATGTAGTTGTGCAGGAGCCGATCGGCTTCCTCGGCGGCAAACTGGAGCACGCGCTTGGTCTGGGCGCTGAACGGAATCTCGACGGAGGTCGAGACCTTCTCTTGAAGGACCGTGCGGCCTTCGATGTCCTTGCGAATATTGTCCAGGGAGAAATGCGTCCGGGCGAAAATCCGGCTCGTAATCCCTTCGCCTTCGCGAAGCAACCCGAGCAGGAGGTGCTCGGTCTCAATCGAGAGATGTCCGAGCTGACTGGCCTCGTAACGGGCAAAGAAGAGGACCCGTCGTGCTCTTTCGGTGTACCGTTCGAACATCGTCTGTCACGGTCCGCCTAAAAGGCGGACACTACGTACTAAGGTGTTTGTCGGCGCTCTGAATCGCTTCGACGACGTCGTGCAGGAACGCGGCGCCGCGAACGCCGTCGAGCACCCGGTGATCGCACGACAGGGTGAGCGTCAGCATGGGCCGCACGCCGACCGGGATGATGGCGCCCGGCATCGGCACGACGCGATCGGTCATGGCGCCGACGGCGAGAATCGCCGCCTGCGGCGGCACGATGATCGCCGTGAACGCGTCCACGTGATACATCCCGAGATTGCTGATCGTGAACGTCGCGCCGGTGATGTCGGCCGGCTGGAGCTTGCCCGTTCGGGCACGCTCGGTGAGGTCGCGCCGCTGCACGGCGATGTCGCCGAGATCGCCCGCGTCCGCTCTGTTGATCACGCCGACGACCACGCCGTCGCTCACCGCCATGGCGAGCCCCATCTTCACGTCGGGGTGCGCCTTGATCGTGCTGCCGGTCCAGCTCGCGTTCACGCGCGGGTGCTGCTTCAGCACGCGCGCGACGATCGCGGTCAGCAGATCGCCGTACGTCAGCTTCACGCCACGGCTTTTTTCGATGGACGACCCGAGCTTCTCGCGAACCGCGACCAGCGCCCCGCCATCGACGTCGCGGGTGACGAAGAAATGCGGGACCGTCGTCCAGCTTTGCGTGGTGCGCTCGGCCATCAACCGGCCGATCGAGCTGAGTGATTCGCCAGAACCGGCCGAGACGGTGGGTGTCGCGGCACGAGCGGTGGCGGGCGCCGGCAAAGCGGCCGCGGGCGCGCTTCCACCTTTTGCCGCGGCCTGGACATCCTCGGCGACGATCTCGCCGTCGGGTCCCGATCCGCGAAGACGGCTGACGTCCACGCCGAGCTCCTTCGCCAGCCTGCGCGCCTTCGGCGACACGCTCATCGGTCCCGACCGGGCGGCCTCCGGAGCCCCCGGAGTCCCCGGAGTCCCCGGAGTCCCCGGAGTCATTGACGCGGGCGCCGCCGCGGCCATCGTTCGTCCCGTCTGCGTGGGCGCCGCGTCCGCCGGCGGCTTCTCGCCGGGCTGAAGCAGCCAGGCAATCGTGTGACCGACCGGCACGACGTCGCCGATCTTCGCCGTCACACCGCCGAGGATTCCCGCGGCTTGCGCCTCGATCTCGACGACCGCCTTGTCGGTCTCGACCTCGAGGAGCATCTCCCCTTTGGCGACTTTGTCGCCCTCTTTCTTCTTCCAGGCGACGAGCTTGCCGGTTTCCTGCGCCATCTCGAGCGCAGGCATCACGACACTAACGGCCAATGCCAACTCCCTCGCCCTTGGCGCTGGCGTCGATCATGGCGACGACCTCTCGGTTAGGCGGCGCCTCGAGCTCCCGCGTCGTCGGCAGCGGACCATCCACGGTGACGTAGGCGGCTCCGGCGACGAGCAGCTTCTCAGCGGGGAACCTGGTGATGACCTCGTGACCGGTCGCCGTGACGACGATCTCTTCTTCGATGCGGGCGGCGCTCCAGCCGTCTTTCGACGGCCAGAAGGTCTCGAGCGCGAACACCATGCCCGGCTTAATCTCGTGCGGGTGATTGAGCGAGACGAGCCGACTGATCATCGGCTTCTCCCAGATGGCCAGCCCGATGCCGTGACCCATCTGCAGCGCGAAGGCCGCCTCTTCGCTGGGGAACCCGAACTCCTCCGCCTTCGGCCAGACGGCGGCGACTTCAGCGGTCGAGCGGCCCGGGCGAATCAGCTCGATGGAGGCGTCAAGGTAATCGCGGCAGCGTTTGTACGCGTCATTGAGGGCGTGCGACGCCGACCCGATGGCGAACGTCCGGTAGTAGCAGGTGCGATACCCCATGTAGGAGTGGAGGACGTCGTAGTAGACGGGATCGCCGGGCCTCAGCACGCGATCGGAGAAGACGTGCGGGTGCGGGCTGCAGCGCTCGCCGGAGATCGCGTTGACGCCTTCCACGTATTCGGAGCCGAGGTCGTAGAGCACCTTGCTGACCAGGCCGACCGCCTCGTTCTCCCGCATGCCGGGCTTCATCGCCATGTACAGCTCGTGATACGCGGCGTCCACCAGCATGGCCGAGTGATTGAGCAGCGAAATCTCGTCCTGCGTCTTGATCTCGCGCGCGTCGGACATCAGCTGCTGTCCGTCCACGATCGTGAGGCCTTGCTGTTGCAACGCGAAGAGGATCGGCAGCTCGACAACGTCGACGCCCACCGGTTCTTTCTGCAGCCCGCGCTTCTCGAGCTCGATCCGAATCTTTTTCGCCACGTCTTCCGCGCGCCCCATCTCGGGCGACATCGCGCCCCGCATCAGCGGGATCCCTGCGCGCGACCGCTCTCCGAGCCATGGGCAATTGAGCTGGTGATGACGGGCGGCCGACCCGAAGTCCCACAAAATCGGCTCGTCGTTCTGCGGGAGCAGCGTGAAGCGGCTGATCTTGTCCTGCGCCCAGGTGCCGATGTGGGTCGCGGTGATGTAGCGGACGTTGTTCATGTCGAAGCACAAGAGCGCTCCGATCTCGGACTTGGCGAGCATCTCCTTGACGCGCGCCAGCCGTTCGCGGCGCAGCCGGTCGAAATCGATCCGCTGCTCCCAATCCACCGCCATCGATCCGTAGGTTTTCAGCGCCACGATCCGCCTCCTGTCTCGTTCTATTTCCCGCAGAGCTTCATCGCGAGATCGAACGCCTGCCGTTCGGTCGGCACCGTCACGTCCTCGAGGGAAGGAGAGAACGGAATCGGCACGTGCATCGCGCACAGCCGCGTCACCGGTGCGTCCAGGTTGTAAAACGCGCCCTGGGCGACAACCGCGGCCAGCTCCGCCCCCACCCCGTACCGTCCGTAGCCCTCGTCCATGACGATGCAGCGGGACGTTTTCTTGACCGAGTCAATCATCGTCTTCTCGTCGAGCGGCCAGGTCGTGCGCGGGTCTACGACCTCGGCACTGATCCCGACCTCTTCGAGCATCTTCGCGGCCCCAAGCGCCACCTGCACCATGCTGCTCAAGGCGATGATCGTGATGTCGCGCCCGTCGCGCTTCACATCGGCGACACCGAAAGGAATGACGTAATCCCCTTCAGGCACCGGGCCCTTGACCTTCCGGTAGCTGATCTTGTGCTCGAAGATCACGACGGGGTTGTCGTCGCGAATCGCGGACTTGAACAATCCCTTCGCGTCGTACGGCGTGGACGGAACCACGACCTTCAATCCGGGAATGTGGCTGGGCCATGCGTGGAGCGACTGCGAATGCTGCGCCGCGGATCGGCGCGTGGCCCCCATCGTGGCGCGAATGACGAGCGGCACTTTCCACTTGCCGCCGGACATGTAGTGGATCTTGGCGGCCTGGTTGGCCAGCTGGTCCATGATGATCGTCAGGAAATCGCCGAACATGATGTCGACGATCGGCCGCAGGCCGCACATGGCGGCGCCGACGCCGATGCCCGTGAAGCCGGCTTCCGAGATCGGCGTGTCGATGATGCGATCCGTGCCGAACTCGTCGACGAGTCCCGTGAGGACCTTGAAGGTCGTGCCCGCCTCGGCCACGTCCTCGCCCATCAGGACGATCGTCGGATCGCGCCGCATCTCCTCGGCAATCGCTTCCTTGATGGCGTCGCCGAAAGACAGCTCTCGCACGCCGGTGGCCGTGTCAAGCATAGATGTCCTGGTCGACTTTGTTCGGATCCGGGTACGGCGCGCTCACGCCGAACTCCATGGCGGCGTCCATTTGCTTGACGAGCGCGGCCTGGATGGCATCGAGCGCGGCCCGATCGGCGACACCGTTCGCCATCAGCCATTCGCCATGCAGCGTCACGGGGTCCCTCGTCGTCACCCACTCTTCTTCTTCCGCCTTCGGCCGGTAGTAGGCGCGGGCAATGTCGCCGACGTGGTGTCCGTGATAGCGGTACGTCTTGCATTCCATGAACGCCGGGCCGCCGCCCTTGCGCGCCCGCTCGATATACTTCGACGCAGCGGTGTAGACGTCGCGGACATTCTGACCGTCGAGGGTCTCATTCGCGATGCCGAACGCGGCCGCGCGAGCGAGCACCTCACCCGCCGTCGATTCAGAGAAGTGCGTGTATTCGTTGTAGCCGTTGTTTTCGCAGACGAAGATGACCGGCAGCTTCCAGAGCTCGGCGAGGTTCATCTCCTCGTACAACAGGCCCTGTCCGAGCGCGCCCTCGCCGAAAAAGCACACGGCAACCTGTCCGGTTTTCAACTGCTTGGCCGCGAATGCGGCGCCGGTGGCGATGCCCGCGCTGCCGCCGACGATCGCGTTCGCGCCCAGGTTGCCGGTGTCGGGATCGGCGATGTGCATCGAGCCACCCTTGCCCTTGCAGTACCCGGCCTCCTTGCCGAGAAGCTCGGCAAACATGCGGTCGGGCGACGCGCCCTTCGCGAGGCAGTGTCCGTGGCCGCGGTGCGTGCTCGTGATGTAGTCCTCACGAGTCAGCGCCTCGCACATGCCGACCGCAATCGCTTCTTCGCCGATGTAGAGGTGCGCGAGACCGGGCATCAGCGCGCGGGTATAGAGGTCGTTGACCCGTTCCTCGAACAGGCGGATGGCGACCATCTGCTTGTACATATGGATCAGCCGATCGACGCCGATCGCGTCGATGGTTCCGGGGGCGTCCGTCTTCGTCTTCGCCGTCGCGCTCATTTCTGGACTCCTGCCATTCGCGCCAGCACCTGGAAAATGACGGCAAAGTCTTTCTTCGCCAGGCCCATGCCGCGCGCTGCGGTGAGCATCTCGTTGGTGATCGCCGTCGTCGGCAACGGCACGTCGAGCTGCCGGCCCATTTCCAGAGCGAGCAGCATGTCCTTCTGCATCATGTTCACGTCGAACCATGCCTCGTCCGGCATGTTGAGGACCATCGGGCCACGGTACTGCACCATCGGCGATCCGATGACGCTGTGCGTCATCACGTCGACGGCGGTCTCGCGGGCGATCCCGCTCTTCTCGGCCAGCAGCACGCCTTCGGAAAACGCGAGCATCTGTACGGCCAGGCTCAGGTTGATCGCGATCTTCATCGACAGCGCGAGGCCGTTCTCGCCCACGTGCGTGACGCGCGGGCCGACATCCTCGAGGATCGACTTCGCGCGCTCGAACGTGCTCTTATCACCGCCGACC
Organism: Vicinamibacteria bacterium; assembly: GCA_041485905.1. Lineage (GTDB taxonomy): Bacteria > Acidobacteriota > Vicinamibacteria > Vicinamibacterales > CAVVIG01 > JAHFUI01. The sequence continues at coordinate 24,735 of JBGPKK010000042.1, read as the reverse complement.
ATGACCGACAGCTTGCCCTGCTGGAGCGTGATGACGCTGCCCGACACCGGCGCGTCCACCATCGCGGCGCCTCGGTCGCGCACTTTCGCGGCCAGCGCACGGCTGACCGCCGGACTGACCGTACTCATGTCGATCAGCAGCTTACCAGCGCCCAGACCCGCGAGCAATCCGTCGGGACCATGGGCGACCGCTTCGAGCGCCGCGGAATTGGTCACCATGACGAAGATCGCGTCGCAGGCCTCGGCCACGGCGCGGGGCGAATCGGCCCACTTCATGCCTTTGTCGATGAGCGGCTGCGCCTTGGATTTGGTGCGGTTGAAGCCGGTGACGCTGTGGCCCTTGGCCATCAAGCGCTCGGCCATCAGGCCGCCCATCGCTCCGAGGCCCACGTATCCAAGATTTGCCATTGGGACGGTTTAGTTTACTAAGGGCAAAGAGCAAAGGGCAAAGAGCAAAGAGCAAAAGGAAAGGGCAGAGAGCATCCCGCCCTCTGCCCTCTGCCCTTTGCCCTATGCCCTTCCTGCTTGCCCCTACGCCTTTGCGGGCGCCGGAGCCGGAGCGGGATTCATCGCCGGGTCGATCTTGCTCTTGTTCTTGGCGATGAACTGATCGAAGTTCTGGAGCTGCGGATTGAGCTGCCGCGTCACGTCCACGCTCCGGGCTCCCATGACTTCTTTTTCGAAGTCGCGGTACACCTGGAACATGTTGCCCATCTCGTCGGCGCCGGGGAACCCGAAGCCGCGGTACGCATCGGCCTCGACGGCGTTGTACCGGACCTTGCCGACGCCCATGCCCTTCGAGATCTTCTCGCCCATCTCGGCGATGGTCAGGTTCTCGCCGACGATGCCGACCGTCTTGCCGACGTGCTGCTGACCAGCCTTGAAGATGCCGTACGCGGTCTTACCGATATCCTCGGCCGCCATCCCCGTCAGCTTGCTGGTGCCCATCGGGAACGTCCACTCGTACTGTCCGTCGGCGCCCTTTTTCGGCGCGAGACCGAACGAATAGAGGTTGTCCCAGTAGAACGACGTCACGAGGAACGTGGTGGGAAGCCCGGCAAAGGCGGCATTGGCTTCGGCCTTCCCGTCGAAATGCGGCACGCGGTACTTTTCCTGCAGCATCGGCATCCGCTTGTCGTCCGGCTTCATCAGTTTGCGGGTGTCTTCGAGGGTGGACCAGATGACATGTTTGACGCCCGCCGCCTTCGCCGCATCGGCCATGTTCTTGGCCTGGGTCTTTTCTTTCTCCGCGGAGAAGTGCTCCCAGAAGTTCGTCACGCAGTACACGCCGTACGCGCCCGCGAACGCCTTCTTCAGGCTTTCCACGTCGTCCAGATCGGCCTTGACCACTTCCGCGCCTTGCGCGGCGAGGGCCTTGGCCTTGTCCTTGTTCGGGTCGCGCGTGATCGCCCGGCAGGCATACCCGCCGTTTGGATCGTTCAGAATCGCCTGGCACAGGCCACCCCCCTGCGCACCGGTGGAACCCACGACAGCGATGATTTTCTTGTCGGCCATAATCTGTCCTCTCTGAAGTGCAGAGGGCAAAGCGCAGAGGGCAGAACCACGCTTTGCGCTCTGCCCTTTGCCCTATGCCCTTTGCCCTATACGTTGTTAGCTACTTGACCCCCATCAGCTCGCCGCGCACGATCTTCGCGGCATCGGCGAGCGCCCTCAGCTTGAACTTCGCAACCATCCGGGCCAGCGGCTTCATGCCGCAATCCGAGGTCAGCGTCACCTTCTCGGCCGGGACGACGGCCAGGACCTTCTTGATCCGGCCGACGATCTGCTGCGGCGTCTCGATCGCATTCGTGCGGATGTCGAGCACGCCAATCTGGACGCCCTTGTCCTTCGGCAGATTCTTCAGGAACTCCACCCCCGCCATATCGCGATTCGCGTAGTCGAGCACGAACTCGTCGATGCCCTTCGTCTCGAAGAAATACGGAAGAACCGTCTGGTACCCTTCGGGGAAATTGGCGCTCAGAATGTCGTTGCCCCACGCGTTGCCGAAACAGAAGTGCCAGCCGATCTTCGCGTTGACGCCGTCACAGCACTGTTCGACAACTTCCCTGATCCACTTGTAGTCGTTCTTGTCGTTGGTGAAGAGCGGCAGCCACGCGCCCAGGTCTTCGAACTGCAGGTACTTGGCGCCGGCGGCGACGAGATCTTTCATCTCGGCGTTAAAGATCGGCGCCAACGCAAAGCTCAGTTCCTTCGCGTTCTTGTAATGCTTGAAGTGCACATGCCAGGCCAGATTCGCCGGGCCGGCCCCGACCGAAACCTTGAGCGGTACCTTCGCGTGCTTCCTGGCGACCTTATATAAGTCCGCGAGTCGGATCGGCCCGCGCGACACCGGACCGCTGTTGATGACGCCGCCCCAGTCGTCGAGGATGTCCTTCCCCAGGCTCGCATCGGCATTGACATATAAGGGATGCGGCTCTCTCGCATGCTCGAACCCGCCGATCCGCTCGTACATGTACCAGCAGAACGATCCGATGACACCGACGTAGTCGTCGTACCACATGTTGCCGTCGGTCACGATGTCGAGTCCCGCGTCTTCCTGATCACGGATCACCGTGGCCACGGCGTCGTCGTACGCCTCTTCGTGCTGGACTTCCTTGAACGCGACTCGAATGTCGCGGCCGAGCAACTGATGCTTGAACCAATGAGGACGGGGATATGACCCGACCATGGTTGTCGGGAGAAGAGTGTCGACTATCTTCGTGGCCATGGGTCCCTCTGTTGTTAGGCGTGTCGATGCCAGCCGCTCATTGTACTCGTGTCGGTCGGTGACGCGGGCGGATGGACTTCCCTGCGCGGCATACGTGCCCGAAAGGCCGAAGGATGCTACCCCACACCGAACGACGACGTCAACCGCGCGGGGTCGAAATCGCGGTAGATTAGAGGGATGGACAATCAGCATCTCGCTTTCACATGCCGTCTCGCAGCCGTTGCGACGGCGATCGCGCTGGGGTCGGCCGCGCTCGCGGGCCAGGCGCCTGCGAAGGCATCGACACCCACGACCGCAAGGGTCAGGACCTGGTCGCCATCGCGCACGCCCTGGGGCGACCCCGACCTGCAGGGTGCCTACACGAACAGGGACGAGAACGGCATCCCGATGGAGCGGCCGAGCCAGTTCCAGGGCAAGACGATTGACCAGATCCAGGAGTCGGAGTTCGCCGGCATCGTCAGGCAGCGGCAACAGGACGCGGCCGAGCGCGCGCCCGGCATCGGCGGCGCCGAGACGGGCGCCGGTCCGGTGCACTGGTATGAATACTACGGCGCGAAGAACAGCCGCGCGTGGCTGATCGTCGATCCGGCGGACGGGAAGATTCCGTCGCTGACGCCAGACGCGCAGCAGCGCGCGGCGGCGCTCAGATTGGCGCGGCAAGGGCGCGGAGAGTCCGATGCAGCGGAAGACCGCAGCCTGTACGATCGCTGCATCACGCGGGGAGTGCCCGGCTCGATGATGCCGGCGATCTACGGCAACTCGTACCAGATCGTGCAGGGCCCGGGGTTCGTCGCGATCCGCTACGAGATGATTCACGAGACGCGGGTGATTCCGCTCGACGGCCGCCCACACGTCAGCAAAGACATCCGTCTGTACATGGGCGATCCGCGCGGCCGCTGGGACGGCAACACCCTGGTCGTGGAGACCACGAATTTCAACGGCAGGATGTCGGCCGACATCGTCGGCTACGGATCGCCGGATCGGGGCGCGACCGCCAACCTTCGCATCGTCGAACGATTCACGCCCTCCGGCCCGACGACCGTCGAGTGGTCAGTCACCCTGGACGACCCACGCACGTGGACCAGACCGTGGACGTTCGCGATGAACCTGACGAAGGACGGCACGCAACCGGTCTTCGAGTACGGATGCCATGAAGGCAACTACGGCCTGAGCAACATCCTCAGCGCCGCCCGGGCCGGCGAATCACGGTAGCGTGCTCTGTGCTCGGTGCTGCGTGCTCAGTGCTGGTGCTCACCATTCAGCATGCGCACCCAGCATCAAGCACCGGGCACCAAGCAGCCAGCATCGCGTTAGCGTTCAGTGCGCCACGATTTCGCTGGGCCGCGCGCGCGAGGTGGTCGACCGCATGACCCAGTGCAGCGACAGCATGACGATGGCCGAGATCAACGCGGGAATGGCCGACGCGTAGAAGATGTCGTGGATCGACCACTTCGCTGCCATGAACTGACCGACGAGCCAGGGCCCGACGATCGCCCCGGCGCGGCCGATCCCGAGGCCCCAGCCAATCCCCGTCGACCGAAGATACGTCGGGTAATAGCTGCCCGACAGCGCGTTGACCGTCGGCTGACCTCCCACGACGCACGATCCCGCGACGAAGACGATGAGAAACAGCAGCCACGGCGCCAGACCCGGCTGTCCGATGAGCGCAATGCTGATGCACGCGACGGCGAAGCACGGGGTCAGCACGCGAATGAAGCCCAATCGTCCGATCAAGTACGTCAACCAGAACGTGCCCAGCGTACCGCCGACCTGGACGGTCGTGCCCATCAGTACCGCCATCCGTGTGGAATAGCCGAGCTGCGCGGCCACCTGCGGCATCCATCCCGACAGCACGTACAGGTTGAAGATATTCATGAAGTTGATGACCCACAGCAGGATCGTTCCGAGCGTGCGGCCCTCACGAAAGAGGTGCATGGCCGGAACACCGCCGCGGTTTTCCTCGTGGATCACGTACTCCGTGGTCGGAGTGACCGGGACTGTGGGGTCGATGCGCGTCAACCAGCCAGCCAGCCGGTCGCGGTTCTTCCGTCCCTGGAGCGCCATGAACTGCAGCGACTCGGGGAGCGACCGGACCATCAGGACCGCAATCACCAGCGGGATCGCGCCGCCGAAATAAAATACCGATCGCCAGCCAAATGCGGGGATCAGCAAGGCGGACACGAAGCCGCCAAACGCCGCACCGGCCGTGAATCCGACCGAGATCGTCGCCATCAGCGTGACACGAAGGCGCCGCGGGCTGTACTCGCCGATGAGCGCGGTGGCGTTCGGGATGATGCAGCCGAGGCCCAACCCGGCGACGAAGCGCACGACGATCATCTGTTGCACCGAGCTGACCAGACCCGTCGCCAGCGTAAGCACCGAGAAATAGAACGTCGCCGCAATCAGCACAGGGCGGCGCCCGATCTTGTCGGCCAGCATCGTGAAGAGCAGCGAACCCACGAGAACGCCGAAATTGCCGGACGCGAGCATGTTGCCCAGCGTCGACCCCGGGATTTTCCATTCCTTGATGATCGACGGCGCGACGTACCCGACCGCCTGCACGTCGAAGCCGTCCATGATCAGACACGCCGCGCAGAGGATGAACAACGTGACCTGCAGCGATCCGATCTTGCTCCGGTCGATGACGTCCGCGATCCTGATCTCGTTGCCCCCCGCGCCTGGCGTCGCCATATGTGAGCCTCTCAATCCCTCAACCGCACGGCCGTAAGGCGGACCTAATAAGGTCCGCCCTACTTTAGGCGCTGCGCCGCGTCCCACCATGGGCACGTCCCGGGCGCGAGCGTGTAATTACCTTCCATGACGTTCACCGGCTCGCGCAGACCGTCGGCGGCTGCGCGCAGCCGCAGCTCGCGCGCTTCGCTGCGCCGTTGGGGTGTCAGCCAGTCGCGGTCGTGGCCCCACAGACTCGGGCCGCAGGTCATCTCGACGGGCGTCCAGGTCCGCGGGTCAATCGACCGGCCGCCCCATCCACACTCGACGAAGAACCCCGACGGCGTCCGTGCGTAGAACGAGGTCATGAGGTCGTTCGAGTGGCGGCCGAGCGTGGTCGCCACGCGGCCTTCCTCGCCGAGGGCCAGGTCGTACGCCTGCCCCACATCGTCCAGCATGAAAAGCTCCACCATGATGTGGTGGACGCTGTTTTGTCCAGTCTCGATGATCGCGAAACTGTGATGTCTGGGATTGAGATGGAGAAAGTACGCCTTGAAGGGACGCAGCGTGTAGTCGCTCAGCCGGAATCCGAGAAGGTTCTGATAGAACGGCAGCACCTGATCGATCCGCACGACGTTCATCACGACGTGACCCATTCCGAGCGGGCCCGTGCGGAAACCGGAAATCGGCCGCCCGGGACGGAAGGGATCGGTCGCGATTTGGGCGCCGTGGAACGCTTCGAGCGCATTACCGACCGGGTCGTCGAATTGGATGATGTCCTTGACGCGCCGCTCTTCCGCGATCGCCCTCGGCATCCGCCGCACGCCCACACCGGCGGTCTCGAGACGGGCGGCCAGCGCGTCGAGCGCCGCACCATCGGCGACTTCCCATCCAAGAAACGCCGCGCCCACGCCTGCGCCACCCTGGACGACCACGCGCTGACGGCGATCGTCCATGCGGAAGGTCAGCGTCGAACGGCTTCGATCGACCAGCTGCATGCCGAGGAACTTCACGCCGAAGTCCGCCCAGTCGTCGATGTCGCCTCGCACGCCGACATAGCCGAGCGATTGAAGTTCCATGTTCCTGATTAGCCCCAGACTTCGCGGGCGGTCTCAACCACCAGCGACAGCTTCCGCCGCTCGTCGTCGATCGTCAGCGGGTTGCCCATGAAATTGCTCGCAAACCCGCACTGCGGGCTCAGGCATAACTGATCGAGCGGCAGATATCTGGAGGCCTCGTCGATCCGCCGCCTGACGAGGTCGCGGGATTCGAGCGTCGGCGTCTTGGTTGAGACCAGACCGAGGATGACGGTCTTGCCTGGAGGGACGTGACGTAGCGGCTGAAAATCGCCGGCGCGATCGGTGTCGTACTCCATGAAGAAGTTATTGATGTTGATGTTTCGAAAGACGACTTCGCTTACGTACTCGTACCCGCCGGCGCCCATCCACTTACCGCGATTATTGCCGCGGCACATGTGCATGCCGATCGTCACGCCCTTGGGCGCGCCCGCCGCGATGCGATTCAGAACGCCGGCATAGGTCTCCAGCATCTGCTTCGGGTCGTCGCCGCGTTTTCGCAGGGCGTCCTGTCCGTGCGGATCGCACATCAACGGAAACGTGACGTCGTCGATCTGGACGTAGCGGCAACCGAGCTGGTGCAGCGCCTCGATTTCCGCGATCCAGATTTTCACGGCATCGTCCCAGAACTCGCCGAGCTCCGGATACACCTTCGGGTCGATGGCCGCTCGCCCACCCCAGAAATGCAGCATCGTCGGGGACGGGAGGCTGACTTTCGGAGTCCTGGTGGTAACGCCCCTCACAAACGCGAAGTGGTCCGCGAATGCGGGCCTCTGACGCGTCAACTTCTGCTGCACCTGGACGATGTGCCCCGGCAACTTGTCGATGGATGAATCGTCCTGAAACGGCAGCGCGGCGGAGACGGTTTGCGACGACTCAATGAATGTGATCGCCGTTCCGGAAATGGATAACAGGAAGTCCTGAAACCACGAACGCCGCCGGAACTCGCCGTCGGTGACCACATCGAGGCCCACGTCTTCCTGCAGGCGCACCGCGTCCCGAATGGCCTCGTCTTCCATGTCCTTGAGCTGCACGTAACTGAGGGGACCGCTGGCATGGCGATACTGATCCCCTTCGGCGGCGGCGCGCGCTTTGAGCAGTTTTTCCGGGCGGAGCAGGCTTCCAATGTGCTCCGCCCGAAATGGGGGCGTCATCGTGGTTTAGCGGGGTATAGCGGGGTTTAGCGGCCACCCCGCGCAGCAGGCGCTGGCGGAGGCGGCATGGGCGCCGGTTCGAGCCGCATCAGCACGCCGTCGTTTTCGGCGGTCAGCACGTACAAGAGCCCATCGGGCCCCTGACGCACATCACGGATGCGCTGCTGCAGCTCGCGCAGCATCGATTCGCGGTGAAGCTCCTCCCACTTGTCGTTGAAATCAATCCGCTCGAGATGACCGGAGCGCGGCACCTCGCCCTGCCGCATGCCGCCCGCGAACAGATTGTTTTTCCAGTTCGGAAACTTGTCGCCGGTGTAAAAGGCCAAACCCGATGTCGCGATGGCCGGCACCCAGAAAATCGTCGGCTGTTCCATCCCTTCCTGCCACGTCTTGTCTGACACTTTCGGCCCGAGATAGAAGCGGCCGAAGCTGACGACCGGCCATCCGTAATTCTTGCCCGCCTGGAGCACGCTGACCTCGTCACCGCCGTTCGCACCGTTCTCGCTCTCCCAGATTTCGCCGGTGATCGGATTGAGCGCCAGGCCGAGCGAGTTGCGGTGGCCCATGGTGAAGATCTCGGGCCGGTAACCGGCGCGGCCGACGAACGGATTGTCCGGCGGCACTGTGCCGTCGTCCTTGAGCCTCAGCACCTTGCCGGCCAGGCTGTTCGGATCCTGCGGCGGCGCAGCAGCGGCATTCACATAGGGCGGAGGAATGTCCCCGAAGCCGACGGTCATGTACAGCATGCCGTCCTTGCCGAAGACGATCCGCGAAGCATTACCCGAGGGAATCGCCGAGAAGATGTCCTTGACCTCAACGAGCGCCGTCCCGTCCCATCGTCCATGCGCCAACGTGATCGTGCCTTGCCCGCCTCCGCCGCCGCGACCACCGGCGGGCGCGACCGTCGTCGCTGGAGCGTTGCCGGCGCGACCACCGGCGGGCACAACAGCCGTCACTGCCCCAGGATTACCGGCGGCCGGTGTCCCGGCAGCGTTGGCGCCGCGACCGCCCGGGGCGGCGGCGTTCCCGCCACGACCGTCTTGCGCGGGAGCGCAGGGACCGGTCGGTGGGAGCGCGGCCACAGTCGTCGTGGCAGCCGGCTTGTGGTACGTGAAGTAGACCAGTTGGTTCTCTGCGAAGCGCGGATGCAGCGCGATGTCCATCATGCCGGCGAGGCCGGCCGCCTGGATTGCCGGCAGACCGGCGACGTGCCGGGGATCGAGACTTCCGCCGCGGACGATTCGTAAGCACCCGGGACGTTCCGAGACGAGGATGCCGCCATCGGGCAGGAAGGCCATGGCCCAGGGCTGAGTGAATCCGCGGGTCGGCACAACCCACACCATGTGCTGAACGCCGGTGTCGAGCGCCATCGTGGCACTGGGCGCTGGCGGCGTCGACCATTGGACGGCCGGCGGCGCGGTCGCTCCGCCTCTCGCAGCCGGTGCCTGGCCGCGGCCTCCCGGTGCAGCGGCGGGTGGAGTCTGCTGCGCGGCGCCGATGGCCACCGCACCAATAACGAGCGCGCAACCGACTGCGGTAAAACGTATGTTCATCGTTATCTCCTTGGAACGGTCTGAAGACCGTTCCCTACATCGAGTGGCTTCACTTCCCTACATCGAATGGCTTCATTCCACGGGTTCAATCCGCAACAGCGCGCCCTGATCTTCCTCCGTCAGCACATAGAGGAGACCATCAGGGCCCTGACGCACGTCGCGGATCCGCTGGCGCAGCTCGGTCAGCATCGACTCGCGCCGCAGTTCTTCGCCCTGCTGATTGAACACGATCCGCTCCATGTGTCCCGTTCCAGGAATCTCTCCGGTACGGAGTCCGCCGACGAACACGTTCCCTTTCCAGCGTGGGAACCGGTCGCCGGTGTAGAGCGCCATCCCTGATACGGCAATCGACGGCACCCAGAAAACGATCGGCTGCTCCATGCCTTCGCGATACGGGATCTCGGCCTGCCGCGGCCCGGCATACTGGCGTCCGAAGCTGACCAGCGGCCACCCGTAGTTGCGTCCGGGCAGGATGATGTTGATCTCATCGCCGCCGTTCGGGCCTTGCTCGTTCTCCCAGAGCGCCCCGGTGTCGGGATGCACGAACAGCCCCTGTTGATTGCGATGTCCGAGCGTGTAGATCTCGGGCTTATATCCGGCCTTCCCCACAAACGGGTTGTCCGGTGGAACCGTTCCATCGTCGCGCAGGCGAAGAATCTTCCCGAAATGGTTTGCCGGATTCTGTCCACCCTCGGGCAGATTGCGGTCGCCGGACGTGACATACAGCATCCCGTCGCGGCCGAATACGATGCGCGATCCGAAGCTGCCGTCGGCGGCGCCGGTGCCAGTGTGCCAGGCCTCGGCGACCAGAACATCCTTGACGTCGGTGAGCGCCTTGCCGTCCCACTTCCCGCGCGCCACGGCGAGGGTCGCGCCCTTTTCGCCGGGCTTCGAGTACGCCAGATAGATCCACTTGTTGTCAGCGAACTTCGGGTGGAGGGCGATGTCCATCAGACCCGCCAACCCTCTCGCGTGGATCTGGGGCAGGCCCGCGATCGGCTGCGGATCGAGGACGCCGTTGCGAACGATTCGCAGTCGACCCTCGCGTTCGGTGACCAGCATGCTGCCGTCCGGCAGAAACGCGAGGCCCCACGGGTGCGAGAGTCCTTTGGCGACGACCACGACGCGGATCTTCGGCTGTTCCGCCGTGGCGATGACGAACGGGCCATCGCCAAGCGGCGCAACCGGCACGCCGATGGGTTGGCCGCGGCCGCGGCCCGCCGCGCCTTGCGCGCCGGCCGGCGGTCCGCCCTGCCGCTGCTGCGCCGAGCCGCCCACGACCATCGCGAGCGCGATGACGACGCCAAACGAGACGGCTGGACGTTTGTTCATTACGATCTCCTTGCGACCGTCGGGCCCCTGAATGCGGTTGAGTATAGCGACTCTTGAACCCCCGGAGCTATCGGCTTTCAAGCCCGGTCTGCGGTATAGTTCTGCTCGTTTCGTGCTTCGGCCTGCAACGATCATCTCAGTCAGGAGGTAACGCCCATGCGCGTCTTTCAGCATCGCGTCGCTCTGTTGTCGGCATGCCTGCCGATAGCGATCGCGATCACGGGTTGCACTGTCAATAATCAACCACCAGCCAATGCGGCGGCCCCGGCGGCCTCTTCGACGCAGACCGCCGCCGAGCGAGGAAAGATGCTGGTGATTGGCGGAGGCTGCCACGATTGTCATACGACGAAGAAAATAGGACCCGGCGGGCCTGAAGCCGACATGAGCCACATGCTGGGCGGTCATCCGGAAGAGATCAAGATTACGGCTCCCTTCAAACCCGCCGCCGGCAGCCCGTGGACGATCGCCACCAACGACACGCTCACCGCGTGGAGCGGTGCGTGGGGCGTCTCGTTTGCCGCCAACCTCACGCCGGATAAGGAAACCGGGCTGCGCATGAACGAAAAGAATTTCGTCACGGCGCTGAAGACGGGCGCGCATCTGGGCACGGCGCGGCCCATCCTGCCGCCGATGCCGTGGAACTGGTACGGCCAGCTGCCTGACGAGGATCTCAAGGCGATTTGGGCCTACCTGCAGACGATTCCTGCTATCAAAAACGAAGTACCGGCGCCCATTCCGCCTCCAGGAGCGACTCCGAAGTAGGACTCCGTGGACCGCACGGCGCGAGTTATTTCCTTTCTTACACTGGCAGGCGCCGCCGCCGTGATGTACGGCGCGGCGCCGGCCGCGCGTCTTTCCCAAACACCCCGCGGCCCGAGCCCACCGGTTGCCGTTCGCGTTCCCAATTCCGACATCGGCGTGCAGTCGCTGCCTGCGCGCGCGAAAGCGCAGCGCGACACGGTCGGCCAGTTCACAGTCGATTACGACTTTCAGTTCACCGACCGCGTCAAAGAGAGCGGCATCACCTTCGTCAACCACGTCGTGGACGATGCGGGGCGCTACTACAAAAAGGTGCACTACGATCACGGCACCGGCATCGCTGCGGCGGACGTCGACGGCGACGGGCTGATTGATCTCTATTTCGTCAACCAGGTCGGCGGCAACCAGCTCTATAAAAATCTCGGCGGGGGACAATTCAGGAACATCACGCGAGCGGCCGGCGTCGCCCTGGCGACTCGGATCGGCGTGACAGCCTCGTTCGCCGACATCGACAACGACGGCGACCAGGATCTCTTCGTCACGACGGTCCGCGAAGGCAACGTGCTGTTTGAAAACGATGGGCACGGCCATTTCAAGGACATCTCGAAAATCGCGGGCGTCGATCACGTCGGCCATTCGTCGGGCGCGGTCTTCGTCGACTACGACAACGACGGACTCCTCGATCTGTATCTGTGCAACGTCGGCCAGTACACCAACAACAACCGCCGTCCCGACGGGGCGTTCGTCGGCCTGACCGACGCGTTCTCGGGCCACCTGCACCCCGAGCGCGCCGAGACCGCGATTCTGTACAAGAACATGGGGCGCAACCGGTTCAAGGACGTCACGATGGAGACCGGGCTCGGCGACGCCGGCTGGAGCGGCGATGCGAGCTTCGCGGATCTGAACGGCGACGGCTTCCCGGATCTATTCGCGCTCAACATGCAGGGATCGAGCCACTACTTCGAGAACCAGAGTGGCAAGCGGTTCGTTGACAAGACGGCGCAGCTCTTCCCGCGGACGTCCTGGGGCGCGATGGGGATCAAGTTCTTCGACTACGACAACGACGGTCGGCCCGACCTGTTTATCACCGATATGCACTCGGACATGAGCGTGGAGGTGGGACCCGAGCGCGAGAAGCTCAAGTCGCGCATGGAATGGACGAAGGATTTCCTGCAGGGCGAGGAGACGAAGTACGTCTTCGGCAACTCCTTCTTCCACAACAGGGGCAATGGCGGGTTCGAGGAAGTCTCGGATCGGTTGAATGTCGAGAACTACTGGCCGTGGGGACCGAGCATCGGCGATCTGAACGCGGACGGCTGGCAGGACATCTTCATCGCTTCGTCGATGAACTATCCGTGGCGGTACGGCATCAACTCGCTCCTGCTGAACAACCGCGGCGAGAAGTTCCTCGACGCCGAGTTTCTGCTGGGCATCGAGCCGCGGCGCCTCGGGCGCACGCATACGCGGTGGTTCGACGTCGACTGTTCGGAGCCGGCGGCAGCCGCCACCGAGGGGTGCCAGGGCCGCTCGGGAAAAATCACGGTCATGGCGACGCTCGGGACGCGTTCGTCGGTCATGCTCGACGTCGACGGCGACGGCGACCTGGATATCGTGACCAACGAGTTCAACGCGGAACCGCAGGTGCTCGTCAGCAACCTGGCCGCGCGGCGGCCGGTGCACTGGCTGGGCGTGTCGCTGGTCGGCAGCGTGTCGAACCGGAATGGTCTCGGCGCCGCCGTGCGTGTGTCGTCAGGGGGTCGCGTGCTGACGCAGTGGAACGACGGGAAGTCGGGCTATCTGTCGCAGAGCGTGCTGCCGCTTTATTTCGGGCTCGACCAGGCCACCACCGTGGACAGGATCGAGGTCGACTGGCCCTCAGGGCGCAAGCAGGTGGTGACCGAAGGCCTGCGGGCGAACACGACGATCAAAATCACGGAGCCGAGGTAGGGCCTGGAGGCCGGGGACTGGGGGCCGGAAAGGCCCCTGTGGCGCTTCAACCTAGCCTCCAGCCCCCAGCCTCTACGCGCTCTTCTGCTGCGGCACGACCAGGTGGAACAACTTCAGCGGCGCGCCACCCGACTGGGTGATGCGGGCCGACTCCGAGGGCCCCAGGTAGATGCCGGCGCCCTTGCCCACCTTGTGGTCCTTGGCATTCAGCGTAATCGTCCCCTCGCCTTCCATCAGGTAAATCAGCTGATGGGTGTTGGCGTCGGACCTGGCCTCGTACTTGTCGCCGCTCCCCAACCATCGCAGCGCGCCCACGACATTCTTCGCGCCGCAGAGGGCGTTGTTCAGGACCTCGGTGAGCTCACCGGCGCCCTGCACCTTCGTTCGCGGCAGCTTGTTGGTATCGATGTATGTATTCGGCATCTTTTCCTCTTACCGCGGACGATAAGCGACACGTGCAACCTCGGCGATAGGAACAGGTGCAACAGTCGCCCGGATTTCGGTTTGCACGTGACGCTCGACCGTCGGCTTCGACGACCCGCGTCCTTCTTCACCCCACACGACCGTCACCTCAGTGCCCGGCTCGCTGTGTTCGACATTGATAACAGCCAGCGAGACCATCGCGCGTTCGTTGTAGGTGTAGCCCGTATATGTTGACAGCCCGACGGTTTTACCGGCTTTCAACACCTTGTCGTACGGCAATGTCGAATAGTTCGCCAAGGGTAAATCGATGTACTTGGTGATATCTCCGCCAGCATGAAATAAGGAGCCAAACGCACGGGCGATATCGTCGCCGTTCCAGACGAGCGTGACCTTCTTCCGTTTCGGCTTATCGGCCATCTTCTCGAGAGCTTCTTTCCCAACGAAGTCATGGTCGAATTTGACGAACGGCCCATAGCCGAGATCGTAGGGCGTCAGGTAATAGTCGGTGATATCAGCTGAATAGAAGCTGCCGCCGAGCGACGCCATGGCTTCGTAGCTTTTCCCACTCAACCACTGTCTGTACGCCTTCATCTTTTCACCGGTATAAACCGCCGGAAGGGGGGATGGAATCCACCCGGATTCGAGGCAGCTGGTCGGATAGGTTCTGGCGCCCACTTGTCGAATCCCGTACTCTTTGCCGGCTTCAACAATAGCGTTCCGCACGTCGCCGCCGTACTCCCAGGGACCAAACAGCTCCCATCCGGGTTGTCCGACCATTCCATGACGCAAGGCGTGGATATTCCGGCCCGCGACGGTGATTCCGCTCATATGAAAGAACCGGATATCCGGTGCCGGTTTGCCCAACACCTTCTCCATGACCCTCAGAGCGTTGGGGCCCTGGACCTGGTATCTGAAGAACTTTCGCGTGCCCTGGTTAACAGCGGACCGCTCGTCCCTGAGCGCTGACGCAGCATACCCACCAGTTTCCAGATTGTATTGGACCCAGTTGATAGCGGAAGGGCGCCCGACGAGACTCAATTTGTTTTCATCGAAATAGAAGAGAATCGCATCGCCGATCACATATCCGTCATGGTTACACGCGACAAATTGTTTGGCTTGATTGACCTTGAAATTCTTGAAGCTATTGACAGCAAGGTCAGAGAGCACTTTGAGCGCGTCACGGCCCTCAATATATAGATCCGTCATGTGGTGAGACTGGTCGAAGAGCGCGCACGTCTCGCGCCACGAACGTTGTTCATCTCTCCAGTTCGTGAACTCGACAGGCACCACTGGAAAGGCATAGGGCCCTATCTGCGAATTGCGCAGCAGTTCAACTGGACTGCCGACGCGTTGTAACGCTTCCTCCAGGTTTTGGTAAGCCATAGCTGCTTGTCACTCCTCCTGAGCCCTTGGTGGTTGCCGTACCCGCTAGCTCTGCACCCAGACGCCGCCGTCGACGCGGTTCCAGTTCAAGTCCGCCGGAGTGCCGTCGAGAATGTGCGTCTTGAATCGGTTGGGCGCCTGGAACTCGAAATAGAACAGCGGCCCGCCGACCGACCGCAGCCGGTGCTTCGTCTCGGCCGGGATGAAGACCATCGTACCGGGCTCGACCTCCCGAATGCCTTCTTCGGTCTCCACGCTCCCCTTACCTTCGATGATGAAGTAGAAGTGCTCGCACACCTCATGGTAGTGATACGGCGATGATGCGCCCGCGTCGTAGTTCATGACGCCCGCAAGCATCGCGTCGGTCTTCGTCAGCTCCGTGTTGACGAAGAAGGTCCGTTTACGGCCCGGCACCTCCGACACGAGGTGCGGCAGTTGATCCTGATGAAAGATGTAAGCCATGGCGTATCCCCCCAGTCCGGCTGAAGCCGGACACTACGTACGGTATAAATGGTCGGCGTCAACGACGCAATATTGTATGCGGCTTTGCCGATTTGGGAACGGTCGTCTCGGCGTGGTGGACGGCGACGCCGTGCGGGACGTGACCGCGGCGCTCGACACGTTGCCCAGCTACCGCCATCCGCTCCCCTGCCACGACGTCCTCATCGAGAACCTGCACGAGCTGACGTTCCGGATTCAGGAGGTTGCCGCCGCGGCGCCGCCGGTGCCGCTCGCCGACGTGACGCTGCTCAGTCCGATCGCGAACCCCGGAAAGCTGATTGCGGCCCCCGTCAACTATCAGCGGCACCTCGAGGAAGCGCGCGGCAACGCCGAACTGCACCACGGTAATCAGGTGGCGGCCATTCAAAGGGCCGGCTTGTTCCTGAAGGCGACCAGCTCGCTGACGGGCGCGGGAGAAGGGATCGCGCTGCGCAAGCTCGATCGCCGCAACGACCACGAGGTGGAGCTCGCCGTCGTCATCGGGAAGCGGACCAACAACGTCGCCCGCGCCGACGCGATCGACCACGTCGCGGGTTACTGCATCGGTCTGGACATCTCGATCCGTGGACCCGAAGACCGGAGCCTCCGCAAGTCGCCGGACAGCTACGGCGTTCTTGGACCGTGGCTTGTGACTGCAGACGAGGTTCCGAACCCTGGTGCGCTCGAGCTGAGCCTGTCGGTGAACGGTCAGGTCCGCCAGCGGTCCAACACCAGCGATCTCATCCTCGGCGTCGGCGAACTGATCGAGTACGCGTCCTCTTTTTACACGCTGTACCCCGGGGACGTCATCTTTACCGGCACGCCTGACGGAGTCGGGCCGATTCAACCCGGCGATATCATTACCGCCTCAATCGAGAAGATCGGTACCATGCAGGTCAACGTGCGCGCAGCGTAGCAGGAGCGGATTATGGAGACTCCGTCAACGTTTTACGTGAAGCCCAAGAACTCGCCCGAGCGGGAGGAGTTCAACGGCCGGCTCGGTCTGAAACACGCCGCGCCACTCTGGAACGTCCTGGGGACAATCGTTCCTCGCGAGCCTCAAACCGCCTGCCTGCCGGCCGTGTGGCGCTACGACGACCTGCGGCCGCTTGTGATGGAAGCCGGCCGGCTGATTACGGCGGAAGAAGCGGAGCGCCGCGTGCTGATCCTCGAAAACCCGGGTCTGCCCGGCGCGTCACGAATTACACAGAGCTTATACGCCGGCCTGCAGCTGATTCTGCCCGGTGAAGTCGCGCGCACGCACCGCCATACCGCCGCCGCGCTTCGTCTGGTGATCGAAGGCCAGGGTGCTTACACGGCCGTGGACGGCGAGCGCACGACGATGCATCCGGGCGATTTCATCCTGACGCCGTCGTGGACCTATCACGATCATGGCAACCCGGGAGACACGCCAGTGGTGTGGATGGACGGCCTCGACATCCCGATCGTCAACATGTTCGATTCCGGCTTCGCCGAACATCATCCCGACACCATGCAGCCGCTGTCCAAAGAGGAGGGCGATTCGCAGATTCGATATGGATCCAATCTCCTTCCGCTCGAATATGCGCCGCAGCGAAAATCGTCGCCGCTCTTCACCTACCCGTACGCGCGCAGCCGGGAGACCCTCGACCGGCTGCATCGCCGCGGTCCACTCCATCCGTCGCACGGCATCAAGCTGCAGTTCGTGAACCCGGCCACGGGCGGCTACCCGATGCCCACGATGGGCGCGTTTCTGCAGTTCCTGCCCCGCGGCTTCCGCGGCACCTCGTACCGATCCACCGACGCCACAGTCTTCTACGTTATCGAAGGACGCGGGAAGAGTCTGGTGGGCGAAACATCGCTGTCCTGGCAGGCACACGACATCTTCGTCGTGCCTTCCTGGAACGCCGTCGCGCACGAAGCGGCGGAAGACGTGGTGCTGTTCAGCTTTTCCGACCGCCCTGTGCAAAAGGCGCTCGGGCTGTGGAGGGAGGACGAAGGGCACAGGGCATAGGGCAGAGGGCAAAACCGCGCTTCTCTTTGCTCTTTGCCCTTTGCTCTTTGCCCTTACTTATTCCAACAGGGAGTGGGCTCCCATCCGGTCGCGTCCGGGAGCTTCTTGAACGTGTAGGTGCGAATGAACGGGCCCGTCAGGTACGTCGGGTCGTCGACGGTGGCCGTGACCGCGATGTACGTGTCATTCTGCTGCCCGGTCAGCCGGTTGAAGTACTCGGTCAGCACTGCGTTGCCACTGTAGGGCACACCGTTCTTGCGGATGTAACCCGCCATCAAGTTCGTCGTCACCACCTTCAACGTGCCGCTCTGCGTGGTCTGATTCTGACGCAGCGCCGGCACAAATCCCAGGCCTCCCGTGTCGATCAGGACGCGGCCGTTCACGCGCCATTGGGCGGTCGAATATCCCTGCCACGTCGCCTCCCCGCGCGACGGTGTCGCCGGACCGAAATGCAGCAGCCGCGTCTCGGTTCCTGCGTCGGCGTCAATTTTCAAGGTTGTCGGGTTGTCCCAGGTGATGTGCAGCCGTCCCGGCCTCTGCATGACCCCGACCGCGCCGTATGCCTTGCACGCTTTCCCGTCTGCTTCATCCTTGGCCGGGTCCCACGCGTTCGCGATCTGACGGGCTTCGTTATTGAGGGGCAGGTACGAAATGTCGCCTTTTTGCGGCGACACGCGGAAGCGCCACTCGTCGACGATGATCGAGACCCAGTAGCCGGTGAGATCGATCGGAGCCACTCCCTGCGCCGTCGGTGCTGGCGCGGGCGCGGCGCCACGTCCGCGGCCGGCCTGTGCTCCGCGCTGCGCGACGAGATACGCCGGAGACAGGAGCAGCAGCGCCGCAGCGGCGACGATGGCCGACCGCCCGAAAAGCCTGCGAGTAATGGTGGCTGTTGAAGAAAGAGCTAGCGAGGCCAGCACGGCGTCGGTTCCCATCCGGAAGCATCCGCCTGCTTCTTGAACGTGTAGGTCCTGATGAACGGCTGATTCAGATATGTCGAATCTTCAACGGATGCGGTCATCGCGATGTAGGGATCGTTCTGCTGCCCCGTCAACCGGTTGAAGTATTCGGTGACCACGGCTTTGTCACTGTACGGCACGCCGTTCTTCCGGATGTATCCAGGGAGCATGTTCGTCGTGACGACCTTGAGACTGCCGTTTCGCGGCCCGGCCGGTGCAGCGCCCCGGCGGCCTCCACCGGGCGTCTGCCATTCCGCGACGGAATATCCCTGCCACGAGGGCTGACCTTTGTCGGTCGATGCCGCGCCGAAGTGCAGCAGCCGAGCCTGCGTGCCGGCATCCGCTTCGATCTTGAGCGTCGTTGGATTGTCCCACGTGATGTGGATGCGGCCAGGCCGCTGCATTACGCCGACGGCGCCGTACGCCTTGCACTGCTTCCCGTCGGCTTCGTCCTTCGCCGGATCCCACGCGTTCGCGATCTGACGCGCCTCATTGTTGAGTGGCAGATACGGGATGTCGCCCTTCTGCGGAGACACGCGGAAGCGCCATTCGTCGACGATCATTGATACCCAGTAGCCCGTCAGATCGATGGGGGCCGCCGCCTGGGGTGTGGGAGGGACGGGCGCCTGACCGCCGCCGGCTGCGCCGCGGCCACCTGGTCCCCGCTGCGCGTGGACAAGGAAGGCAAAAGTCAAAAGGCAAAAGGCAAAGGTAAACCTTTGAACTCTCATCCGCTGCGTCACGGTCTACTTCTTCCCTGCCGGAGCCGTGAGGCTCTTATAGATGGCCTCGACGAACATGTCGGGCGTCCACGTGGGATCGGTCCCAAAACGCCCGTCCCAGTCTTCGCTGGGCTTCGCCGCTTTCACCTGCGCCAGCGTCATGCCTTTCTTGATCAGATCCTGCACACGGTCGCGGATGATGGTGGACATGTCACGGTAGTACGTGAGGTCGGCGAGATCGCCGACCCGCCCGTGCCCGCCGACGAACATCGTGCCGCCTTCGGTTCGGAACTCCGCGACAGACATGTCGACGAGACGATTGAGGGCCGTGAGAACGCCCTGGATGCTGCCGCCCTTCTCGATGTCGATCTTCGGAAACGCGGACATCCGGAAGATGTCGCCGGTAGCGAACACATCCGACCGCCGGAAATTGACAATGCTGTCGGAGTCGGTTGTGGCGGCCGGCGCATGGTAGAGCACCACGCCCTCGCCGTTAAAGAAGTGACTGAGCTTCATGTGATCGCCGAAAAAGCTCTCAGTCGGCAGCGCCTGGCTTGGCATTTTCGCCTGGATCATTCGATCGACGAGCTTCTCGTAGCCGAGGATCGCGGCGCCTTCATTGGCGACGTCGATCTCCCCCGCCACGTTGCCGCCCGTGAAGGTCTTGCCCGCCGTTCTGACTTTCGCGTTGCCGCCGACGTGATCGGGGGCGAACGTCGTGTTGGCGACGTAGCGAATCGGCTTCAGCGGATCGCTGCGGTAGTACGGCTCGAGCAACGTCGAGAACGTGCCTTCCGCGGCCCAGCGCTCCGCCGGCGACCGCTTGAAATCGACCATCTTCTGCAGTTGCGCGAGCGCGGCGAGCATGGGCTCGACGTTCTGTTCGAGGCCCGTGTCCACCAGAAACACGCCGTCGCGGCCCACGGACGCGACGATGTTGGCGCCGGCGCCGGCGAGCACATAGATATTTTCGCGAACCGGCACGATCTCGATCTGGGCACCGCCGGCGTTCTGTGAGGCCCTCGCCTGCTGGGCGAAGCTCGCCGGAGTCAGTGGCAGGAAGCAAAGACCCGCCGCAGCGGCGAAGCCAACCCGACGGAGTGCTTGTGCGTTCACGATCCGCTCCTCGAAGTCCGGCTCAAGCCGGACACTACGTACTGGTCTATCACTTCGCGTTGCGCTCCCGCTGAATCTTCCTGGCCAGCTCCGGATGCATCGACGCCGGTCCGCCGAGGCTGGCTTCGATCGGCACGTTGTATTTCGTCCCCCACTCCGTCAGGAACGGATTGGCGCCGGGCAGGTAGTGCGGCACGACGCCCTGCGGCCGGTCGACTTCCTCGACTGACGTGCAGGGGTACGGGGGGATCTGCTGGTTCGGCGAGAATCGATATTCACTGCTGCGAATCATCGGCTCGGTGAGATACAGCGGGTCGTAGGCGATGGTGACCCACGTCAGGATGTCGCCGCGTCGAATCCAGTACTGCGTCAGCGTCGCCTTGTCGCTCGACGGCACGCCGTTGCGGCGGTAGTAATCCTCTTTGAGATGCGTGGTCGTGATCTTGAGCATCTCGCCTTCGAACGCCGCGGTCGAAAACCCGCCCCACGTATGGGGCGCGAGCTCGGAGGTGGGATGCGGGCGGCCGTCCATGTAATACGGATTGTCGACCGACCGCAGCCACTCGGCGTGATACGCCGTGATTTGCCGCGAGACCGGGTCGACTTCCTTCCAGATGCGCACCTGCGACGGCCCGCGCGAGATGTACATCGCGCCGTGCGGCCGGCACTGCCATTCGGGCAGCGTATAGAGGGAGGCGTTCCACGCCTGCGCGCGCAAGCTGCCCGCGCGACTCATCGGAATCCCGATGAACTCGCCGACGTACGGATTCCCCGTATTGTCCTCGTCCTGCACGGGCGCCCACTCGCCGGAGAATTCCATCTGCGCGTACGCGGGGACACTGATCAGGGTCATCGCCAGCAGCGCGAACGCGCCTGCCAGCGTGGCTCGCCTGATGTTTTCCATCGTTGCCTCCTGCGAAAAGGGACGGTCTGAAGACCGTCCCCACATCGCCATCACCGACGTCGGGCGGACCCTAGCAGGTCCGCCGACAACTAGAAAGCATACTTCACGGCGAGTTGGATGATTCGAGCACTGTTGGGGACTGCGGTCGTAGACTGACCGAACGTGGCGCTGTTGACGCCCGTCGCCGGTTGCGACCAATTCATCCAGTTGAACACGTTGAACGCCTCGCCTCGAATCTCGATGTCCTTCGTGTTTCCGAACCGGAAGTTTCTCGTCAGCGCCATATCCACGTTCTTCGTGCCGATACCCCTGATGCTGTTGCGCTGTATCGTGCCGAGCGTGCCCAGGGCCGGGTTCCCGAACGCCAACGGGTTCAGGAACCTCAAGCCACCATTCTGCGAGTTGATCGACTGGTCGGCGAACGGGTCGTCGAGAATCTGATTGGCCCGCTGCGTGCCCGCCTGCCCGTTCAACGCGCGATCGATGCCCCCCGGAGTGACGGTGAGCCAAGGGCCCGTGATCGCTCTGAAGCCGCCCACCAACCGCCAACCTGACGCCACGGCGCGCAGCCCGGCACTCTCGAACCGCGGCGACTCGACGCCGGCCGTCATCGAGAAGTTGTGCAGACGGTCCGCCGTGCAGTTGCCATCATCGAAGTGGGGATCCGCGGGGATGTTGTAGCCCGTCGAAGGGTTCGGCGTGCCACCGCCACTGCCGTCGGGAGAGCCGAAGCAGTGCGACAACGTGTAATTCGCATTGAACGTCACGCCGCGGGAGGCGCTCCGTCGAACAGACAGCAGCATGCCGTTGTAACGCTGCGTGCCGTCGGTGACGTACGCGTCCAGGATCCCGTAGTACTTGCCATTCACCGGATCCGCCAGTGTGAGCGGACGGCGCGCGTTCAGGTTCGTGCTGCTCGGCGCTGCACCGTTGACGGTGACGAAGAGGCCGTTGTTGAGCGGCGTCGTCTCCCAGATGTTGTTCGTCCGGCTTCCCACGTAGCCGGCCGACACGAGCCAGTTTGCCCCGATCTGCTGTTCCACGGTGACGTTCCACAAATGGACGCTGGTGGACGCCATGTCGTTGCCCAGGCTTTCATACGGGCCGTTGATCGAAAACACCGCGTTGTCCTTGGTGAGCGTCGACGGTATGGGGAAGATGTTCGTTTGCCCGCCAGGACTGCCCGAGAACGGATTGTCCAAGCCACCGGGCGGGGCGTTGAGCCGAACCTCGGATCCCCAGGGTGGCGCGACGGACGTGTTGAGATGGAATTGCCCGTTCACGAACTCGAACGATTTGCCATACGAGGCCCGAACGTTCGTGCGGCCGTTGCCTGTCGGGTCCCACGCGAGCCCCACGCGCGGTCCGAGATTGCCCCACTGTTTGTTCATCCCCGCCTGCGTCGGGAAACCTGCGTCGCCCGGGAAGTACAGTCCGGCCGGGGCGCCCGGAAAGACGGTGCTGTGGACGTTTTGATTGAACCTCGTCTGGTCGAACTGATAAACGGCCCCGTTCACCAACTGCTGCGGCAGGAACGGCTCATACCGCAGACCGTAATTGAGCGTGACGCGCGAGCCGATTCTCCACGTGTCCTGTCCGTAGAAGCCCACATACGTCTGGGTCATGTCGAGGGTATTCGGGGCAGCCTGTTGCAACCCGTTGGTTCCCGCCAATTTTCCCATCAGAAAGTCAGCCAACCCCAGGCCGGTCGTTGCGCCATCAATCGAAATTTGGCCGGGGGAGCGCACGTTGGCCAGCGAGAGGGACGTCCAATGCGCCACGTTCGCCCCGACAGCAAATTGGTGGCCGCCACGCACGAGCGTCACATCGTCGCTCACCTGCCAGGCGTTGGTCGCGTACGTGGATTCGACTTCCGTCCCGCCCCCGAGACTGAACCCGTTGGTCACACTCAACAACATGTAGTGCGGCAGGTAGCTGTAGATGTTGATGCCCACCTCGGGCGCGGAGAAGAAGTCGGTGCTCGTCCGGTGGATCGCCGTGCGATTGAGCGCGAAACGCAGCGCGTTCAGCGTCGTGGCGCTGATCACGTAGTTCTCGCCGACCGTAAAGCTCTGGGCCAGGTTGTCTCGCCCACCCCTGCGCGTCACGAGCAGGCTCTTCTGCGCGGCCTCAAGGCTGTACGGCGGCGCGTCGAAATAGGTGGTCCCGATGTATCGGCCAAAGAACGAGTGCTGGTTGTTGATCTGGAAGTCGAGCTTGCCGACATACTGTCCGTCGTCCTGCGCGGCCGGCTGGCCAAAGAACACCTTGCCGCAGGGATCGGTGGTGGTTGGGAGCTTGCTGGTAATGGCCAGCGCCGCCTTGCTGAAGAGCGCCGGATTGATAGTGTTCCCAGAAAACCCACCCGCCAGGTTGCGCTGCACGCCACTGTTGCAGGCGGGCGAGGCGAAGGCGGTAAAGTCGCCGGCCAGCATCGCCGCTGTGGGAACGAACGCAGAGTTGTCAGTCGGAAGAACACGCGTCTTGGTCCCCTGATACCCGGCGAAGAAAAACACCTTGTTGGTCTTGATGGGTCCACCGAACGTGGCGCCGTACTGATTCCGCTTCAGCCCGTCGTCTTTCCGGTTGCCGTCCGCGTCTTTGATGTTGAACGGGTCGGTCGCGTTCAGGCTGTGATGACGGAAGAACTCAAAGGCATCGCCGCGATACTGGTTCGAGCCCGATTTCGTCACCGCGTTGACCGCGGCGCCGGAGTGCATGCCGTTCTGCGCCGTCAGGGCGCTCGTCTCCGCCCGGAATTCCTGCAGCGCATCCGGAAACGGCAGCGGCAGGTTCAGGTTGTCGTACGGGTTGTTGTGGGTCGCTCCGTCGAGGACGTACGCCACACCGAAGGCCAGCCCGCCACCAACGGAGAAAGCCTTGCCACCCTGTGCGCCCCCCATGCTTCTGCTGCTCGCGTCGCTCGCCGGTTGCGGGACGACCGCCGGCAGGAAATTAATCAGATCGACCGCATTGCGCCCGTTGAGCGGCAGGGCCAGAATCCGCTGGTTATCCATGACCTGCCCGACGCCCAGTTTCCCCGTATCAATCAGCGGCGACTCGCCGGTCACCGTCACCGACTCGGCCACCGCACCGAGCGCCAGGGTGACAGGGACGCTCGGGGCGCTGCCGACCTGGAGAACGATGCCGGTCTGGCTGTAGGACTTGAATCCGGCCAACATCACGTCTAGGCGGTACGGACCGATCGGGATGCCCGGGAACACGAACGACCCGTCCGAGCCAGTCACCACGATCCGCTTGAATCCCGTGTCGGTTTGCGTCGCGGTCACGTCCGCGCCAGGCAGGACGCCGCCGCTCGAATCCTTCACCGTTCCACCCAGTTGGGCCGTGGCTTGCGCCCAGGCGCCGGTCACGGTCAGCAGAACAATCAGTAATGCTCCGAACAGATCACTCAGAACGCGCTTCATCGCGCCTCCTCTTTCTTCCCAGGCCAGGCGGACGGATCCGCAGTTACCCAGACAAAAATGTTGCGACAGCGGGCGAGTATAGCAGGAGACCGGGGTTGTCAACACGCTG
>JBGPKK010000041.1:0-31644 GCA_041485905.1 Vicinamibacteria bacterium | reverse complement strand
GTTGGCGCGACTGTGTCGACAGGTGTGGTCCCCGAGGCACTCTGGGCGGTGTATGGAAGTCGATTCAACTCGGGGCTCGGCGTGTTCCTGACGATGCGTGCGGCAGAGCACGGGGCCGACTGATGCGGACGATGTTGGGTGTCGTCGCCGGAGTATTCGTCACGCTGATTGTGTGCGCCGTCATCGTGTTCATCTATGTGATGATGACCGGACTGAATGCCCACGGCAGACCGGGGCCAATGGAAACCAACGTCGCCCGCGCGCTTCGTCGCTTTGCCATCCCGCGAACCATTCGCGACCGGCGGAACCCGATTCCGGCGTCCGCTGACGTTTTCGCCGAGGGGATGGCGCACTTCGCCGACCATTGCTCGATCTGCCATGGAAACGACGGCAGTGGCGATACCGAGATGGGGCGAGGGCTGTATCCGAAGACGCCCGACATACGCGGCCGAGAGACGCAGGGGCTGTCAGACGGCGAGCTCTTCTACATCATCGAAAACGGCGTGCGATTTACCGGGATGCCGGCGTTCGGTACAGGGACTCCGGCGGCCCCGGAGTCCACCTGGCACCTCGTGCATTTCGTCCGGCATCTTCCACGCCTCACCGTCGATGACATACGGGCGATGGAGGGAATGAATCCGCGATCTCCAGCGGAAATACGACAGGAAATCGAGGAGCAGCAGTTTCTTCAAGGCGGAGGCGAATCCTCGCCGACGCCACAACAGCATCAGGGAGGACAGCGATGATCACGAAGTCGATGGTTGGAGTGACTCTGGCGGCAATCCTGGCGTGTGCGGCTCCCGGCACGATCGCCGCGCACGAAGGACACACACACAAAGTGATGGGGACCATCGCGAGCGTGCAGGGGAAGAACGTCGAAGTGAAAACGACGGATGGGAAGACCGTCAAGTTGTTGTGCGACGCGAAGACCACCGTGACGCGCGGGAAAGAGAAGCTCGACATGACGGCGCTGAAGGTCGGCGAACGCGTCTCCATCGATGCGATGCAGGAGAAGGACATCATGATGGCTCATGCCATCAAGCTCGCGACCGCGTCGGCAAAAAAGTAGTGGGTCCCGTGTGTTTAGCAACAGTCCTCGCCGGCCCACGCCTCGCGCGCTTCCCTCACGACAAACCAGACAACGGCGAGCGAGGTCACGGCGTCGATCCACCACGCCCCGAGCAGGAGGTTCGCGACCAGCCCGATCACCACGACCAACGATAGCCAGCCGCACGTGATGCTTTCGACGGCATCAGCCCGCATGGCGCGGCTGCCCAGCTTGTCGGCCACGTCGAGCTTTCGGCGTGCCAGCACATACATGACGGGCATGGCGAGAGTCGCGACGATCGTTCCCGGAATCGAGAATTCCGCGCCGTGGTGCATCCAGAGACTCCACACGGCTCCCACGACGATAGTGGCGGCCAGCAAGAAGAGCAGGAAAGCGCCCGCCTGGGCGGCGATGCGCTCGGCGCGCTGCGAGAATTCGGCGCCATGCCGCCATTCTTGTTTCAGACGCCAGATGAGCACGCTTGCCGACAGCAACTCGATCACACTGTCGAAGCCGAAAGCCGTCAGCGTCAAGCTACCGGCGATCACGCCGGCCGCGATCGCGACGCCGGCCTCAATCACCATCCAGCCCAGCGTCAGCCATTCCAGCCGCAAGGCCTGACGAATCAGGGCGACCCGATCAGGGACCGTCGGCACGCCTTCGTACGCCTTCGTTACCGCGCCATTCATAAACGCAACCCATGATGGCACGACTCATACAGAGGCGGCCGTGTCAGCGGAGATTGTCGCTCCTTCGTGTCCTTTGTGTTTAAAGGGTTTTCAGAAACGCGATCAACGCGCGGCGGTCTTCTCCCGCCAACGCCAAGCCGAATCTGTGGCCGGGGATCGCGCCGACGCGAGCGGGGTTGAACCACTCTTCCAGAGTGCTCGCGGCCCCGTTGTGCTGGAACGGACCGCGATACCAGACGCCCTGAAGCGACGGAACTTTGTAATACCCGGTGCCTTTGCGCGTGCCGAGCGCCAGCTTCGCATCGGTGCCGACCGATCGATTGATGATGCGGTATCGCTCGAGATGTTCGGGCGGTACCGTGAAGCCGGCCACCGGCGTCAGCGCGTTGCTCGTGTAGAGCGGCGGCGTGTGACAGGTCTCACACCCTGCCCGCGCGAAGACCCGTCGTCCTCGATCGGCGAACGCATCGACGCGGTTCGGATTCGGCGGAGGTTTCAACGAGTAGAGAAAACGTGCGAGGGCATACAACTGCTCGTCGCTGTAGCGTTCGAGCTGTGAAGGGTCTGGCCGCGGATCCATGAGCGCGAAGTCCCCGAACCGATCCAGCGAATTCGCGCCCTGCACAAGCGCGATGTAGCGCATCAGATCGGCGATGGAGCGCTGGATCACGATGCCTGTGTGATCGAGATGGCGACG
Organism: Vicinamibacteria bacterium; assembly: GCA_041485905.1. GTDB lineage: Bacteria > Acidobacteriota > Vicinamibacteria > Vicinamibacterales > CAVVIG01 > JAHFUI01. Next base: position 29,210 of record JBGPKK010000041.1, on the reverse strand, counting down.
GTCGGCGAGGCCGATCAGATCTGGAATCTGCGCGGGTGAAAAGAGACTGAGGTTCACGCGCGTGGTGACGCCCGGCGGAATGGCTGCATAGGCGGCTGCGATGTCCTCGATCGACATCCGGTCGATCCGACTGATGGAGTCGGGCCGCAGCCACGGCATCGAGAAGAACGTGCGCTGTCCGAGTCGAATCGCCTCGAGAAATCCCTGACGGTCTTTGGCGTCCGCCGCCTGCTGGCGCAGGTTGTCGCCGATGACGCGATCGGTGGGGAAGTTGCCTTGCGCGCCTTTCAGCAATGTGCCGTCGGCCATCACGCGCGCATGGCACATGAGGCACCCGCCGCTGCCCACTTCAACGACGCCCTTCGTGCGAATCACGTAGCGCGAGAACGGCATGACGCCGTCCTTCGTCACAGGAATCCTATTGCGCTCGTACCAGCCGCGGTCCCGCACCTGCGACAGCGTGAACGTCGCCCCGTAGCCGATGGGCGCGTCGAAGACGGTTTCGCCCGCGGCGATTAAGTCTCGGTCGGACTCGAGCGTCGAGTCGTCGAAGGCCACCGCCGGATCCTGTTGCGCGAGCCTGTCCATGTAGCCGTCCGGTTCGCGGCCGGGCGCATAAATCGGATAGCTCTTGTAGATGGGTCGAACCGGGATGCGGTAGTAGTAGTCGGGCGACACGTGTTTGGCGGACGCCTCGGCATGGGCGAGCGGCACCTCGAACGTTGCGAGCGCGTCGGCGTCCCAGGTTTTTGGAACGGGTCGTTGCGCGAAAAACTCTCCGCCCCACAGCAGACCCAGGGCACACAGGATCGATCGTGTTCGGATCGATTGTTTGTGGGCTCCACGGCTTCTCATCGCTTCCCAATATTGACGCGCACACCCGCTACCACCGACCGCGGCAGTCCCGGGAATCCCAGCGCGCTTTCGTACGTCGTGTCGGTCAGGTTGTCGATCCGCAGATACACGGTCGCCTCGCGGCTCAGGCGTACGTCGCCGCCGAGCCACAGCAGCGTGTATGCGGGGTTCACCGTAATGTCGACCGATCGCCCGTTCGGGAATTGCGCGGACCCCACGGCGGACAACCCGAGGAACGCCGCGTCGTGGCGCTGGCCGACGTAGCGGACGTTGAGATTGACGCCGCCGCGGCCGCGCGCGTACGCGATCCGCAGCGTGGCCGCGTGCTTGGGCCGGCGGAGGAGCGGTTGCCCGGGCTGGAACTGCTCGCTCGTGCTCACGAACGCCACGACCCTGGTGTCGACGAAGGCGTACCCTCCCTGCGCGGTGAGCCCGCCCGCGATCGGTTTCTGCAGTGCGCCTTCGATCTCCCAACCCGAGGCTTTCGATCCGTCGATGTTGATGAAGTCCGGCTTGCCGTCCAGACCGGGTCCGGTCGACTTGAAGGCGACCTGATCGTTGAAGGCGTTGTCGAAGTAGGTGACGCGTCCGAGAAAGCGCTGGTTGTCGAAGGTGAGCTCGGCACCGGCGTCGACCGTTCGCGCGCGTTCGGGGCGCAGATCGGGGTTCCCGTCCGAGAAGGCGGTGCTATAGAGCTCGCCAAAGAGTGGATTCTTGATGCCGCGGCCGATGTTGGAGAACACCTTGATCGAAGAGATCGATCCCGACTGATACGGGAGAGGGAATCCGCCCACCGATAGCTTGGGGCTGACGTTGCGGCCGTACCGCGTGTTGTCGTCGAGCCGCGCGCCAATCGTCGCAAACCATCGGTCCTCGGCCCTGAACTGCTGCTGAACGAAGTAGGCGTGGTTCTCGACGAGAAACGCCGGGTGTAGCGGATCGCTCTCGCGCTCGTATTCGTAGCCGGCGCTGAGTGCCTGACGATCGCCCCAGTCCAGATCGGCTTGATACTTGAACGCGGGCCTCCGAAACTCGCTCTCGCTCGTAAACGGGAAATCGCCAACGCCGAAGGGCGTCGTCGCCAGAAACTGACCGGCGCCGAGCGGTACGGTTCCCGCCCGCAGGGCGTTGAAGGTGGGCTGATCGACCAGCCGCACCAGGCGCGGGCTGTCTGGAAAGAGCGCCCCGGGCGTGCCTGCCATCACGGCGAACAGAGTGTACGTGGGGTCGGCGATGGTGTTGGCCGACAGCCGGTACGATCGGAAATACGCGACCGTCGCGGATTGAGCAAGCCGTGACGTGAGCCGATGGGTGAAGTCCAGGTGCCACGACAGGTCGCGCGTATCGTTGGCCGTCCCGGTGTTGCGCGAGCCGTAATCGATCGGCCCGACGGCTTTCCCCTTGGCGGTGGCGTATCGCACGCCGGTGCGCACTGTGGCCCGGTCACCGAAGATTGTGCCGATCCCGCCGTCGACTGACGATTCGTCGAATCGATCGTGTTCGGGCAGGATATCCGCAAACGCGCCGTCGGTACCGCGGTGCGACGCGCCCAACTGATAATCGACGTGTCGTTTCGCGCCGCCCAGGATCCGCGCGTCGCCGCGCCACGTGCTGAAGCTGCCGCCTTCGATCGATCCGATCACCTGGGGTGGATCGCCGGGCGCGGCCCGCTTCGTGAATACCTGCACCACCGATCCGATCGCGTCGGACCCATACAGCGACGATTGCGCGCCGCGGACGACCTCGACGCGGCCGATCTCGGCGGCCGACACGCGGCTGAAATCGAACGCGCCGCCGTTGGCGTTCACACGCACGCCGTCGATGAGGACGAGGTTGTAGTCGGATTCACCACCGCGCGCGAACAAGGAGGCCAGCGCCCCTTCGCGGCCGTTGCTCTCGACGTTGAGCCCCGGCACCATGCCGACGACCTCGGCGAGTGATTTGCTGCCGAGCGCGGCGATGTCGCTCGCCGTGAAGACGGCCACCGGTTCGGCGGCCGCTGCGCGGCTCTCCGGCGTCCGGGATGCCGTCACGATTACCGTGTCGGCCAGCGCGGCGATGCGCAGCACGAAATCTCTGGTCGCGGTCCCCGACGCGGTCGGCGCCTCCACCATCTCGTCGGCGAATCCGTTCAACCTGGCGCGCAACTGGTGGCGGATACCGGTCGGGAGCTCGATCCGATACCGTCCCTGGGAATCGGTCGTCGTGGTGGCGACCCTCAGCCCGGCTACCACGGCCTCGACTGTCGCGGCCCGCAGCACGCCGCCAGATGTGTCTTTCACCGTCCCCGTGACGAGGATCGGTGTGGAGCGCCCGGCCGGCTGTTGCGCCAGACCCGTAATGCTGAATGCCCAGACCGCCAGCATGATTGCAAGTGTTGACACGCATCTCATATCCAACCTCCACGACGTGGCGGCAGAGTGCGGGACCGACAGACGCGTGCTAGTGGGATCGAGGTGGGTGTGCGACCAGGATGCCAGAGCATGCTTTCTGTTCTCCGCAGAAAGTCAGCCGCTTCACCTGGGGTAGGTCTCCTGGCTCGTGGGGGCAGCTTGTTGCGCTGCCGGTCGCTTCACCTTCCCCGGCCGCGACGGCCGAGTGGTTGCTTGAAGCGACGCGTCCTCACTTACAGTGGCGGAACCGCGCCGGAGTTGCACCGGACTTCCCTGTTATGCCCCTCGTGGGCACCCGCAGGCGACGTGTTTGTACCACCGGCAGCCTCTGCGGTCAAGGCGACGCGTCACTGACGCAAAGTTCAGAAACTCTTCAGACGTCCGCGCGTCGGAATTCCGGATAGGATTTCTTCATGGATATGCGAACGGGTCCCGCACGCCTCATGGCCGCCGCTGGTCTGCTGTTCATAACGGCGGTGGCATCACAGCACTGCACGTCGAAGCCGGCGGCTGCGCAATCGGATCTCAAGCCGCTCGTCTCGATCAAAGAGCTGATGGAGAACATCATCGATCCCATCGCCGACAACGTCTTCGACGCGGTGGGGACCGACGTCAGCGAGAAAGGCGTTGTGGACACGAAGCCGACGACCGACGAGGACTGGGCGAAGGTGCGGCAAGGCGCCGTCACGCTGGCTGAAGGGTCGAATCTCCTGAAGATGCCGCGCCCGGTTGCGCCACCCGGAGACAAGAACAACAGCGCTGGGCCGAACGCTCCGGAGCTGTCGCCAGAAGCCATCCAGGCCAAGATCGACGGCGATCGGGCGCTGTGGAACAAGCACGTAGATGAGCTCCGAGACGAGGCGCTCAAGGTCATGGACCTGGTGAAGGCGAAGAACGCCGACGAACTGTTCCAGGCGGGAAGCCGGATCGATCAAGTCTGCGAGAACTGTCACCTGGAATACTGGTATCCGGGCGACAAGAAGGCCGTGCTCGAGGACGAGGCCAAGCGCGCCACGATCACGCCGCCCAGGAAGAAATGACGTGTCGTACGTAGTGTCCGGCTTGAGCCGGAGGGTCGTGTCACGCTGGTGGCTTCTCGGTCCCCATGTAGGTGAAGTCCACGGTCGTCGTCGCCCCGGCCCTAACGCGAACCGTCTGCATCAGCGGACCGTAGCGCTCGTGCCAGGTGATGATGGTGTAGGAGCCGGCCGGGATGTTCGCGATCTCGAACGTTCCACTTTCGTTGCTGACCGCGAAGTACGGATTCGTCACAACCCCCACGTACGTCGTCATCCAGCTGTGCACGTCGCACTTGATTCGCAGCATCACCTCTTCGCTCTTGAAGGTGAACTGCTGGACCATGCCCGCCTTCGGCGTGCTGACGTTGAAGGAATTGTTCGTGGCCGACAGGCTGTGGACGTTGTGCAGGAGCTCGTCGCTGTTCTTGACCTGTAACACCTGACCGACGCGCGCCCCGATGACGCGTGGAACGTAGACGCAGGCGCGCTGATCGATGACAACGGGTGTGGTGGGCACGGATATCTTCGGAAACGTCCCTTGCAGCCGCACGAACACGTTGGCCAGGTCCCCGTTCACGTTCGCGACGACGGTCTCCTGAATGACTCGTTTGCCCGCGTTGATCTTCGCGCACATCGGGTCCATGCCCATCCGGATGATCGAATTGCCGGGGAGCTTGCCCGCCAGCTTGATGTGGCCCCTGATGGTCCCGCCGGTCCCGGCTTTGGCCGCCTGCGCCGCGGCAGCCGACTGAGCAGGTCCGCCCACCGCGGACGCGGCGATGAGGCACGCTGCGAGTGGAAGAAGCCGAGCGTTCATGCCTTATTGTTTTCGCGGCGAGGCCGCGCCTGATTTCTGCACTTCCGCCTGCTTGCTGAGCGGATACCAGTACTTCAAATGGCAGTTCTCGCACGCCGTGTCGATCTTCTCGCCGGCGTCGAGGAGCGCTTGCGCGTTTCTGTCCTCGGTGGCCTTCAGTGCCGGCACGGCGGCATCGTGCAGTGCGTGCGCGAAATTCACCCACGCCGGCCGGTCGTCGTTGATCAGCTTGTCGATTTCTTCGGGGGCGAGCTCGATTCCCGGGTTGTCCGACTTCTGTCCCGGCTTGGCCACGAGACGGCCTGGCATCAGCAGCAGGTTCGTGGCTTCGGTCAGTTCGACGGCGCTACGGTGCACGGTGGCCCATTCTTCGTCGGTGCGCGGCTGGCGCTCTTCCGTGCCGGCCGCGCTGACGATCGTGGCCACCGACTCCCAGAGCACGTCCGCTGATTTATCGACCTCCGAGTCCATGATGTCCTTGATCGTCGCCGTGACCCGGTACTCCGGCTGCGGCTGGCTTGCCTTGCACGCGCCGGCGAGAAAGAGCGCCGTGGCTACGCCGAATACCCAAACAAATCTTCGCATGGCATTCCCTTCTTTTTCCGTCAATCAACGTTGTTCAAGTGGGGTTCTCTCGTCGAGTAGCACAGCCACGCGACGAGGATTGCGGCAAGGGCCGTGATCCACACCAACGCCCAGGTAAAAAACCAGGGACCCAGTCGGTTGCCGCTGGCTTGCGTTTGGATCTCCGTCAGCGGGGGAATGGCGGCGTCGGCGAACCACCACACGACGGGAATGAGTGCGAGCGCGACGAGAGCGGCGATCGTTGATGTGACCGCGTTCCGATTCATACGGGGTCTCCTAACCGCACACATCCTAACTGAATCCCGCAGCCGCTGGTGTCTGAAGACTTTCTGAATTAACGGTCAGAAAACACGTCGCTTCGCGCGGCGTGCCAGGCGCCTGAGCCCGACGAACAACCCGATAGCGCTCGACGTGGCGCCGCCCACGCTCAGCGCGATGACGCCGATATCCCACAGCGGCCGTTTTGCGTACCAAAAGCCGAAATCCAGGCTGTGAAATCCGTGGTACACCCAGCGTTCCACCCGCTCCTGCCGCGTGAATTGGGCGACGACCTGGCTCATCACCGGGTCGATGTACACCCAGGTGCGATTCGGATCCGCGAACTTGATCCGGACGACCGGCAAGGGCGGTTGCGGGTCGCGCGCGTAATAGTAAGAGTCGTAATCCGCAAGCACCTGTGATTCGGCGATCGGGACGTCCGGCTCGCCTTGTCGAACGCGCGTCATGACCGATGCGATCGAAAAGGGCTCGCGCTTGATGCGCAGAGGACTGGCCGTAAGCAGCAGCGGCGCCGGCTCGGGTCCGCGCACCAGATAATACGGGTCATCCTGGATGCGCAGAAATTCGATCTCCTTGACTGCGCGCCCAGCCAGTACACGCTCCCAGGCAGCGGGGTCGACGGGCCGAAACTGCGACAAGTCCGATGGGCCGCCGGTCAACCTGTCGCGGATTTCCGCACCGGCACCGGCACGGTCCACCCAGTTCCACGGTTCCATCGACAACAGGCCGCTGAAAACCCAGGTGAGCGTGAACGCGCCGAAGACTGCGCCCGTGATGTAGTGCCATCGCATCAACCCCGTGTATGGAACGTAGGACCAGAGGCGATTCACGCGCAGCGGTCGAGAAGGCGAGAACTGGATAATTCCGAGGACGAGACCGATGACGGCCAGCACAACGCCGAGTCCGGAAGCCCACAGCACCACCTGGCGCCACGCCGTGTCGTTGACTCTCAGCGGTGCGAAGTAGAGCCAATGGGGGATGGCGGCCGCCCATGCGAGCGCGCGGCTGCCTCTCGTCGTGTGCACGACCACCTCGCCCAGTCTCGGCGAGATGTACAGCTCTGTGTGCGCGGCGTCGTCGACGACGACCTTGTGCAACGGCATCTGCCCGCGTTCGGCGATCGTCCACTGATCGCCTGAGCTCAGCACGCCGGCATGAGCGAGCCTGCGGACCGGCAGATCCATGAAGCCGCTGGCGATGGCCATGATGCCGGCTTGATTCACCTCGCCCAGCAGGTCTCCGTTGTCGGCGAACACGGTCACCGGCCGTCCCGCGCTGACCCGGTACGCCGGGCGATCCATGACAGTCAGCAGCACGACTCGTCGCGGACGCTGCAGTCCGGCCTTGGCAACGGCGTCCGTCGCGGTCAGGTGGACGCGCGCGAGGTCCAGCGGCGGCATCCGCTCGAGGCGGAGCGCAGGCGTAAGCCGCGGCATCCCGCCCGCGTAGATCATGCCGATGCCGGACACGAACCACGTCACGAAGAACAGACCGAGCGCGATGCCCAGATATCTGTGAATGAGGATCATCCATTTCCGGATCCACTTCATGGTCCGGCGGTCTCTTCGTGCATCGTGTGCGCGATCTTAGCGATTGACGTTTCCGATCGCGTTGGCTGGATAGCGCAGTCCGGCGGTCGCCCCTTTCGGCGCGGCTTCATCGAGCGTGCGGAGATCCTCGGGGGTGAGCCGCACGTCGAGCGCGCGGATATTTTCGTCGACGTAGCGGACGTGCTTGGCGCCAAAAATCGGAACAATCGAGCTGCTCCGAGAGAGGACCCATGCCAGGGCAAGCTGCGCCAGGGTGCAGTGTTTTGCCGCGGCGATCGGCTCCAGCCGTTTGACGATGTCCAGGTTGCGGTTGAAATTCTCCTCGTGAAATCGCGGATGGTCGTGCCGTCTGTCGCCCTGTTCGATATCGGTCGTCTGTTTGAATCGGCCGGTGAGAAATCCGCGTCCGAGCGGACTGTACGCCACGAACCCGATGCCGAGCTCCGCGCACGTCGCCAGCACGTCGTCTTCGGGATCGCGGGTCCACAGGGAGTACTCGCTCTGAATCGCCGTGATCGGATGCACCGCGTGCGCGCGCCGGATCGTGCCGGCGGCCGCCTCCGACAGGCCGATGAAGCGCACCTTGCCGGCGCGGATGAGATCGCCCATTGCGCCGACCGTGTCCTCGATCGGCACGTTGGGGTCGACGCGATGTTGGTAGTACAGGTCGATGACGTCGACGCCAAGCCGCGTCAATGACGCGTCGCAGGCGCTGCGGACGTACTCGGGCGTGCCGTCGATGCCGAGGAACCTGCCGTCTTCCGCGCGCTTCTGGCCGAACTTGGTCGCGATGACGGTCTGCGCGCGCCGATCGCGTACGGCGGCGCCCACCAGACGCTCGTTCTTGAACGGACCGTACATGTCGGCCGTGTCGACCAGGGTGATGCCGAGATCGAGCGCGCGGCCGATCGTCGCCGTCGATTCGACATCGTCTTTGGGCGCGTAGAACTCCGACATGCCCATGCACCCCAGCCCGAGGGCCGAGACGACGAGCCCTTGCGAACCTAACCGGCGGGATTCCATGTAGCCCCCATTTCTCCAGCCTCCAGCCTCCGTTAGAACTTCCTGCTCCACGTCGACGGCCAGCGTTCGACGACGATTTTTTTCTCTGTGTAGAAATCGATCGCGTCGCGGCCCTGCGCGTGGAGATCGCCAAAAAAACTGTCCTTCCATCCGGAGAACGGAAAGTACGCCATGGGCGCGGCCACGCCGACGTTGATCCCGACGTTGCCGGTGCGGACCTCGTAGCGGAATTGGCGCGCGGCGGCGCCGCTTGCCGTGAACAGGCAGGCCATGTTCCCGTAGGGCGACCGGTTGACCATCCCGATCGCGTCCTCGATAGACGAAGCGCGCATGACGCTCAACACCGGGCCGAAGATCTCGGTGCGCGCGAGCTCGCTCCCCGGATCGACGTCGCCGAGGACAGTCGGCCGGAGAAAGTTTCCGCGCTCGTATCCCGAGACTTTCGCCGCACGGCCGTCGACGATCCGCTTGGCGCCATCGGCGACGCCTTGCGCGATCAGACCTTCGATGCGCTGCCGGCTTTCTGGCGAAATCACCGGTCCCATCTCCACGCCGGCGTCGAGGCCGTAGCCGATCTTCCTGCTCGTCGCGGCGTCGCTGATCTGCTGTGTGAACACGTCACCAGCTTCAGCTACGGTGATGACCACCGACGAAGCGAGGCAGCGCTGTCCGGCGCAGCCAAACGCCGAGTCGGCCGCGATGCGCGTGGTCATGTCCATGTCCGCGTCGGGCAGGATCACGATCGGGTTCTTGGCGCCGCCCTGGCACTGCGCCCGCTTGCCGTTGGCGGCGGCGCGCGCATAGACGTAGCGCGCCACCGGCGTCGAACCGACGAACGAGATGGCGCGCACCTCGGGGTGATCGAGCAGCGCGTCGACGACCGCTTTGCCGCCGTGAATCAGGCTGACGATGCCGGGCGGGAAGCCGGCCGTCTCGATCAGCTCGAACACACGGCCCATCGTCATCGGCGTTTTCTCCGACGGTTTGACGATGATCGCGTTGCCGCACGCGACCGCGTACGGCAGGAACCACAGCGGAATCATCCCGGGGAAATTGAACGGCGTAATCGCGGCGACAATGCCAATCGGCTGACGGATCATCATCTCGTCGATACCGGAGGCGATGTTCTCGAGGTTGCTGCCCAGCATCAGCGACGGGATGCCGGCCGCCACCTCGACGTTTTCGATGCCGCGTTTCAGCTCGCCTTCAGCTTCGGCGAGTGTTTTTCCGCATTCCTGCGTGATCAGCCGCGCGATCTCCGAGGAGTGCGTGTCGAGCAGTGCCTTGAGACGAAACAGCGGCTGGATGCGATCGCCGGGCGGTGTGCGGCGCCACGCCGGCAGCGCCGCGTTTGCCGCGCGCACGGCCTTGTCCACGTCGTCGGCCGATGACAGCGGCACGTCCGCCAGGCTCTCGCCCGTCGCCGGATTGTTGACCGACAGGTTCTCGTTGGCCGTCGAGGCGTCCCAGTGACCGCCGATGTAGTTCAACAGCGTGCCTTGCGCGATCATGGAGTCTCCTGGCAAGAACTGCCACCAATGCCAAAAAGGGGTCGGGAGTCGTTTTCAGTTTGTGCGTACTCAGCGCGCCCGCAAAAGCTCCCTGAAAATGAATGTCTCATGCGGCGACACGGGAGCGGGCGCCCTTTTCGGGAAAGCAGTAGAAAAAGACTCCCGACCCCTTTTCTATGGTACGACGATCGCGCGTCCCACGATTTCGCCTCGGGCGAGCGCCTGGTATGCGGCGTCCGCGTCGGCGAGCGCAAAGCGCCTCGTCACGATGGTGTCGGGCCGAAACGTTCCGCGGGCGGAGAGACGGATGATTTCCGGCATGTCCGCGCGGGTGCGCGCGCCGTACGATCCGATGATGCGCAGGCCGCGGCGAACCAACCGCGTGATCTCCACCGGCGCGGCGATGCGGCCGGGCGCGATGCCCACGGCGACCATGCGGCCGCCGTCGCCGATGATCTCGAGCGCCTGCGTGAACGTCTCGGGGCGGCCGAGCACTTCGAACGCCACATCGACCCCGCGTCCCTCGGTCAGCTCGCGCACGCGGTCGGTCGCATTGACGTCCGTCGAATTGATGACGTCGGTCGCGCCCACGCGCCTGGCGATCGCGAGCTTGTCGTCGCGGACGTCGATCGCGATGATCTGCGACGCGCCGAACGCCGCGGCGATTTGAATGATGTTCAGTCCGACGCCGCCGGCGGCCACGACCGCCACGCGTTCGCCTCCACGGAGATCGGCGGCGTGACGAACGGCGCCGAACGCCGTGAAAACCGCGCATCCCAACACCGACGATTCAGCGAGCGGCAGGCTCGCGGGCAGCGGGAAGACGTCGGTCGCCGGCACCACGGCGTACTCGGCAAGTCCGGCCATCGAGTACATCGCCAGCGGCGTCCCGTCCTGTCGGCGCAGCCGCGTCGTGCCGTCATACAGCGTGCCGCGCAGACGGTTCATCGCGAAAAAGTTGTCGCAGAGATCGTCTCGCCCTGTCGCGCACAGCCGGCAGCGGCCACAGGGCATGATGAACGCGCACGCGACCGAGGTGCCAGGCGCGGGACCGGCCACGCCCGGGCCAAATGCGACGACGGTTCCCGAAATCTCGTGACCGAGCACGGCAGGCGTCGGGAACGCGACCTCGGCTTTCATCACGTGCAGATCGGTGTGGCACACCCCGCACGCCGTGACTTTGACGAGGACTTCGCCGTCGAGCGGTTCCGGAACCGGGATCTCCTCGATGTGCAGCCCGCCGGGCGCACGTTCCAGAACCGCGGCTTTCATCGTCGGCATCGGGTTCTCTGTGAAGCGGGCGTCACACCCGTTCGATGTCGTGGCGCATCGTCTCGGTCGCCAGGACGACGGCGACAATCGTGATGAGCGCCATGCCCATCAGATACAGCGCCAGCGCCCCACGGCCGTAGCCGTACTGCAACAGTCTCGTCGCGATGATGGGGGAGAGCCCTCCCGCGAGGACCGACGACAGCTGCACGCCGAGCGACGCGCCGCTATAGCGCACGCGCGTGCCGAACAGTTCCGAGAAGAACGCGCCTTGCGGCGCATACATCGCCGCGTGGCCGAGGATGAGCCCCAGCAAGAGCGCCAGCCGGACGAGCGGCGGCGACGCGCTATCCAACATCCAGAAGATCGGATACGCCAGGACCACCGTGGACACCGCGCCGAAGAGATAAACGGGACGGCGGCCGATCCGATCCGACAGCGCGCCGTAAAAAGGAATCGCCGCCAGCTCGATGGCCGCCGCGATGATGAGCGCCGTGAGCACGATGTTGCGATCCATGTGGACGTGCTGCGTGGCGTAGACCAGCACGAACACGGTGTACAGATAGAACGCCCCGTTTTCGGCAAGACGGGCGCCCATGGCGAGCAGCACTTCTTTCGGATAGTGGCGCAGCACTTCGATGATGGGTTGCCGCGCCTGGCCGCGCGTCTCTTTCACCCGCGCGAATGCGGGTGTCTCCAGGATGCGGGTTCGAATCACGATACCGACGAAGACGAGCGCGATGCTGATGAGAAACGGGACGCGCCAGCCCCAGGCGAGAAAGTCTTCCTGGGGCATCCGCGAGAACGGGATGAACACGATGGTGGACAAGAGGAGACCGGCCGGGACACCGATCTGCGGCCAGCTTCCGTAGAAGCCGCGCTTCCCGGGCGGCGCGTGTTCGACCGCCATCAGCACCGCGCCTCCCCATTCGCCGCCCACGCCAAAACCTTGCGCCAGCCTCAGGATGACGAGGAACACCGCGGCCCACGGGCCGATCAGCGCGTAGGTCGGGAGGCAGCCGATGAGAAACGTCGCCACGCCCATGATGACCAGCGTGAGCACGAGCATCGATTTGCGCCCGATCTTGTCGCCGTAATGCCCGATGACGATCCCGCCGATCGGCCGCGCGACGAAGCCGACGGCGGACGTGGAAAGCGACAGGAGTGTTCCCGCCAGCGGATCGAAGGTGGGAAAAAACAGCTTGTTGAGGACCAGCGCCGCGGCCGTCCCGTACAGGAAGAAGTCGTACCACTCGATCGTCGTGCCCACCAGGCTCGCCAGCGCGACAAGCTTGATGGAAGCTGGTTTAGCGGCAGTCATTGATGAGGATTATAGGGGCGGTCACTTGATATGCACTTCCGGGCCCCAACCGGCCTGCCTTCTCGGCCCCTAAGTGCCTATTGAGTAAACGATTTACGCACAGCTCTATAAGATGATAAACTTTGCCCGTTTCGGCTGCCTCGAGCGGGCGGCGGCGGGGAGTAGCCTCGATGAGCAGGTGTGTGTGTGTCGCGGTCGCGGTGCTGATGTGGATGTCATCGGCGATATGGGCCGTTCCGCAGGCGGCGGGCCCGCGCAGTCAGTCCGCTTCCGCCACTCCAGCCTCCGCGTCGGAGTCCCGCGCGGTGCTCGACACATACTGCGTCACCTGCCACAACGAGCGTTTGAAGACCGGCGGCCTTACGTTGGACAAGGTCAATCTGTCGGAGGTCTCGGCTGGCGCCGAGGTGTTGGAAAAAGTCGTCCGGAAGGTGCGCGTTGGAATGATGCCTCCGCAGGGCGCGCCGCGGCCGGATCAGGACACACAGCACGCGCTCGTCTCGTGGCTGACGACCGAGCTCGATCGTGCCGGGACGGCCAGACCGAATCCGGGCCGCGGGCTGATCCATCGACTCAATCGCGCCGAATACGCCAACGCGGTTCGCGATCTGCTGGCGATCGACGTCGACGCCTCGTCGATGCTCCCGCCAGATGATTCGGCCTACGGATTCGACAACATCGCGGATGCGCTCGGCGTCTCGCCGGTGCTGCTCGAACGCTACCTGACGGCGGCAGACAAAATCAGCGCGCTGGCCGTCGGCGATCCCGAGACGCAGACAGCGGGTCAGACGTTCCGCATCCGCCAGGACGCGTCGCAGGACACACACATCGAGGGTCTTCCGGTTGGCACCGCCGGCGGGATTCTCGCGAAGACGACGCTGCCGCTCGACGGCGAGTACGATTTTTCGATTCGCCTGTTCCGGACCAACCTGGGCGTCGCGCGCGGCCTGGAGTACGAACACGGGCTCGAATACACCGTCGACGGTCAGCGGGTGCATTTTTCGACCGTGGGCGGAGACGACGACTTCAGGGCCAACCTCAAGAACATGACGAAGGCCGGCGACGATGTCGAGGCGCGGGCGCACTTCCGCATCCCGCTCAAGGCCGGCCCGCATACAATCTCGGTCGCGTTCGTGGAGCGATCGGCTGCTACCAACCCGCTGCGACTGCAGCCGTTCATTCGCAGCTCCAACGATACGCTCGACACGATCGGTCATCCGCACCTCGACACGTTCACGCTGACCGGCCCGTTCAATGCCACGGGACCAGGCGACACGCCGAGCCGCCGCCGCATCTTCTTGTGCCGGCCGTCCAATCATGCCGAAGAAGACGCGTGCGCCAGCCGAATCATCTCCACGTTCGCGCGCCGCGCCTATCGCGGCATGGTGACGGACGCCGACCTTCGACGCCTGCACGATTTCTATCAGGCGGGTCGGAAGGACGGCACCTTCGATCGCGGGATCCAGACGGCGCTGCAGCGGATCCTCGCCAGCCCGAAGTTCGCGTTCCGCGTCGAACGCGATCCCGAGAACCTCGCGCCGGGAACGGTCTACCGGATCAGCGATCTCGAGCTCGCGTCCCGGCTGTCGTTCTTCCTCTGGAGCAGCATCCCAGACGACGAGCTGCTGCGGGTCGCGCATCAGGGCACGCTCAAGGGCCCCGCCGTCCTCAATCAGCAGGTCCGCCGGATGCTCGCGGATCCGAAGTCCGAGGCGCTGGTAAGCAACTTCGCGGGCCAGTGGCTCTACCTGCGCAATCTGAAGAACCTGCAGCCCAATTCGCTGGAGTTCCCGGACTTCGACGACAACCTGCGGCAGGCGCTGCAGCGCGAGACCGAGCTGTTCTTCGCGAGCATCATGCGCGAGGACCGCAACGTGCTCGACCTCATGACGGCGAACTACACGTTCCTCAACGAGCGGCTCGCGAAGCACTACGGCGTGCCGAACATTTACGGGAGCCACTTTCGCCGCGTCACGCTCGCTGACGAAGCGCGTCGGGGCCTCTTGGGCAAGGGCGCGATCCTGATGGTCACGTCGCACGCGGACCGGACGTCGCCGGTCGTGCGCGGCAAATGGATTCTCGACAATCTGCTCGACGCGCCGCCGCCGCCGCCGCCTGCGGTCGTGCCGCCCCTCAACGAGAGCAGCGTGCGCAACGGCAAGGTGCTGACCATGCGCGAGCGCATGGAGGAGCACCGCAAGAATCCGGTGTGCGCGGCCTGCCACAAGATCATGGACCCCATCGGGTTGTCGCTCGAGAACTTCGATGCGGTCGGCGCCTGGCGAACGCGCGACGGCGGGACGCTCGGTCCCGAGATCAACGCCGCCGGCGAGTTGCTGGACGGCACGAAGGTGGACGGCGCGGTGACGCTGCGACAGGCGCTGGTGAAGCAGCCGGACATCTTCGTCGCGACCGTGACGGAAAAGCTGCTCACCTACGCGCTCGGCCGGGGCCTGGCGTATTACGACATGCCGACCGTGCGCGCGATCGTGCGCGACACCGCGCCTCACAACTATCGGTTCTCGTCGCTCGTGCTGGGCATCGTGAACAGCACGCCGTTTCAGAAGCGGATCAAGGTGACTCAAGACATCGAGAATCCGGCGGTCAGGACGGCCGCCCGTTAACGCCAGACGTACGTAGTGTCCGGCTTTAGCCGGACCGAGCAAAGGAGCTCGCGACCATGTTCATCACCAAGATGTCGTTGCCCCGGCGGACGTTCTTGCGAGGCGTGGGTGTCACCCTGGCATTGCCGCTGCTGGAATCCATGGTGCCGGCCTTGACCGCCATGGCGAAGACGGCCGCCAACCCGCAGCGCCGCTTCGGGGCGATCTTCGTCCCGCTCGGTGAGCGACCCGGTTACTGGACGCCGAAGGCGACGGGCGCCGACTTCGAGCTCACGCCCATCCTGAAGCCGCTCGAGGCGTTCCGCGACCACCTCACCGTGGTCTCCGAGCTCTGCGATCCGCTGGACGGCCATGCGACGACGGTGGCCGCGTGGCTGAGCGGCACCATTCCGAAGAGGACCATCGCCGAGGACGTCCACAACGGGGTCACCATCGATCAGGTGATCGCGAAGCAGATCGGACAGGACACGGTGTTCCCGTCTCTCGAGCTGGCGACCGAGGACTTCACCGGCTACATCGGCGGCTGCGACACGCAGTACGCGTGCGCGTACATGAACACGCTGTCGTGGGCAAGCCCCACGCAGCCGCTGCCGATGGAGATCAATCCGCGCGTCACCTTCGAGCGGATGTTCGGGCGCGCCGGCACCGCCGCGCAGCGTCTCGCGCATATGCAGACCGACCGCAGCATCCTCGACTCGGTCAAGGAGGACGTCAAGGATCTGCAGGGCGGGCTCGGACCGCGCGATCGCTCCAGGCTCACCGACTACCTCGAGAACGTCCGCGAAATCGAACAGCGGATTCAGAAGGCCGAGAAACAGGCGACGACAGAAGTCACCGTGCCCGACGCCCCCATCGGCGTGCCGGAATCGTTCGAGGAGCACGTCGCGCTGCAGTTCGATCTGCTCGCGCTCGCCTACGAGGCGAACATCACCAAGGTGTTCACCTTCATGATGAGCCGCGACGCCAGCCAGCGCGTCTACCCGAACCTCGGCTTCGCCGAGCCGCATCACTCGATGTCGCACCACGGGAACAACCCGGAAAAGCTCGCGAATCTCGTCAAGCTGAACACGTACCACGTGTCGCTG
Organism: Vicinamibacteria bacterium; assembly: GCA_041485905.1. Taxonomy (GTDB): domain Bacteria; phylum Acidobacteriota; class Vicinamibacteria; order Vicinamibacterales; family CAVVIG01; genus JAHFUI01. The sequence goes on along the minus strand of JBGPKK010000041.1, from coordinate 12,879 downwards.
TTCGCCAGGTTCCTGAACAAGCTCAAGTCCACGCCCGACGGCGACGGCTCGTTGCTGGATCATTCGCTGATCGTCTACGGCAGCGGCATGAGCGAGAGCGATACGCATTCGCGCCTCAACGTCCCGGTCGCGATTCTGGGCGGCGGAGCCGGCCTGCTCAAGGGCAACCGCCACGTTCAGGCGCCGAAAGAAACCCCGCTGGCGAACCTGATGCTGGACTTCGCCAATAAGTTCGGTTGCGAGATGGACAAGTTCGGGATCAGCACCGGCCGGGTCGAGCTCTAACATGCGCATCACACCTGTTCGCGCCGCCTGCCTGTTGGCGCTCGTGCTCGTGGCCGGCCTCGAGGCGGCCGGCAACAGCATTCGCCTCGTCGACGCGGTGAAGCAGGGGAACCGCGCCGCGGTCCGGACGCTGATCGGTCAGCACGCGAACGTCAACGCCCCGGAACCCGACGGCATGACTCCGCTCCACTGGGCCGTGCGCGGCGACGACACGGACACCGCGCAGCTGCTGATTCGCGCCGGCGCGAACGTCAAGGCCGCGAATCGGTACGGGATCACGCCGATCGCGCTGGCGGCTCAGAACGGCAACGCGCGGCTCATCGATGTGCTGCTCAAGGCCGGCGCCAACGCCAACAGCGCGCTACCGGAAGGCGAAACGGTGTTGATGACGGCGGCCCGCACGGGGAATTCCGACATCATCAGAACGCTCGTGTCGCACGGCGCGAGCGTCAACGCGAAAGAAAGCTGGCAGGGGCAAACGGCGCTCATGTGGGCGGCGAGCGAGAACAACGCCGCCGCCGTCAAGGCGCTGGCGGAACTGGGCGCCGACGTGAACGGGCGCTCGAAGGCGTTGACCTTCCCGGAATTCAAATTCGAGACCTCCGGCATGGTCGTGACCGTGCTTCCGCGCGGTGGGTGGACGCCGCTGATGTATGCGGCGCGCGACGGCGCGATTGACGCGGTCCGTGCGTTGGCCGACGTCAAAGCGGATCTCAACCTCCCCGATCCCGACGGTACCACCGCGCTGATGCTCGCCATCATCAACGCGCACTTCGACACGGCCGCCGCCTTGATCGACAAAGGCGCCGACCCGAACGTCACCGACAGCACCGGGACGGCGGCCCTCTACTCCGCGGTCGACATGCACACGCTCGGGCCGATGCTGAGCAGGCCGAGCCCCAAGCTCGTGGACAAGCTGGACGCGGCCGATGTCGTGAAGCTCCTGCTCGCGCACGGCGCGAACCCGAACGCCAGACTCAAGCGGCCCATCATCGGCCGGCATCACACGCCGACCGGCGACGCGTCGCTTGGTGAAGGCGCGACGCCGCTGGCTCGAGCCGCCAAGAGCAACGATCTGGCGCTCATGCGGATGCTCTTCGACGCGGGAGCCGACCCGCGGCTCACGCTGAAAGATCGTACGACCGTGGCGATGATCGCCGCCGCAGGCGGGGCTGTCGTGGGGGCGTACGCCGTCGCCATTCCCGTAACCGAGGCGAGCTCGCTCGAGGCGCTCAAGCTGTGCGTTGCGCACGGCCTCGACATCAACGCCTTCAACACCAACGGTCAAACGGCGCTGCACAACGCCGTCGCACGCGGCGCGAACACGATCGTTCAGTACCTGGCGGACAGCGGCGCCAAGCTGGACATGAAGAACAAGCAGGGCCAGACGCCGCTGGATGTCGCGCTTGGCGTCGGGGGCGGCGGTGGCCGACGCGGTGGCGGTGGCGGCGGTGGCGCGCGCGGTCGCGGCGGTCAGGGGAACGAAAACACGGCGACGTTGCTTCGCGAATTGATGGCCAAGAACGGCATCGCTCCGGCCCCCGCGCAGCCGTAGCAGTCATCCGGGTTTGCCGATCTCTTGAACGTTGGAAAAAGGCCGGAATCCTTCCCAGGGTTCTGGCCTTTGTATTGTGACTCCCCCTGTGGATGTCGTAGGTCATGACGAGTGATGACACCGGGACCAGGTTGGCGGCGGCGGCGGCTCTGGTGATCGCGACAACCGTTTTCGGCGTCGGCGTCCCTTTGTGGCAGTCAGGTCTCGCCGAAGCGCAAGGCGCGAAGGCGGAATCGGCGAGACGATCCGTGTGGGATGGCGTGTACACAGAGGCGCAGGCGAAGCGCGGTGAGAACACCTACACGCGCTCCTGCGAGTCGTGCCACGGCGCCGACCTGTCCGGCAATCCGGTCGACGAAGTGCCGTCGCTCGTGTGGGACGCGTTTCTGACGCAGTGGAACGATCGCACGCTGAAAGACCTGTTCGAGTCCGTGAAGCGATCGATGCCGCGCGACAACCCGGGAAGCCTGAACGCGCGCGCCTACGCCGACGTCATTGCGTATGTGCTGCAGGCGAACAAAATCCCGAGCGGCGCAAAAGAGCTCAGTCTCAATACTGACGTCCTCGGACAGATTGTGATCGACCGGAAGAAGCAATAGGGCAACAGGCAAAAGGAAACCGTCATGGGCCGAAGACCAACCGCGTTTCTCATTGCGGCGGCGACGTGGGTGGCGGCGCTGGCCGGGACGGCAGCGCAGCAGTCCACCGGCGAGCGAAAAATTTGGGACGGCGTTTTCACCATCGAACAGGCGGCGCGCGGCAAGCCGAGGTTCGAGGCGGCCTGCATCCGATGCCACAACATCGAGCTCATTGGCTCGGAGCGCGGGCCCGCGCTGAAGGGCAACGCGTTCCTCTCGAAGTACGAGAACGACAGCCTGGCGAGTCTCTACACGCTCATGCGAGACACGATGCCGCGCGATGGCGGGGCCGCCGTCGTCAGCGACGAGGTCAAGGTGGACATCCTGGCCTACATTCTTCAGAGGAACGACGTCCCGGCCGGGAAAGACGAGCTCAAGCTGGACATGTCCGCGCTCGAAGGCATCAAGATCGCGAAGAAGGGGGTCTGGGACGGCGTGTACACGACGGCGCAAGCGGAGCGCGGCAAGGCGAATTTCCTGACAGGGCGGTGCGGCGGATGCCACCAGCTCGATCTCAGCGGCGACAGAGGACCCACGCTCAGAGGCGACGCGTTCCTGTCGCATTGGGAAAATGGTCCGGTGAACAGCTTGTTCAAGAAGATCAGCGAGACGATGCCGCCCAACGGGCCGAATGAAACGACCGACGAAGCCAAAATCGACATCGTCGCGTTTCTGCTGCAGTCCAACGCGTTTCCCGCGGGTCAGATCGAGCTGAAGCTCGACGCCGAAGCTCTGGACCGCATCGAGATCGTCAGGAGAGGCCTCGTGGCGACGGCGCCCAACTTTTCGCTCGTGCAGGTGGTCGGCTGCCTGACGCAGGGTCCCAACGACCGGTGGGTATTGACCAGGACGAGCGAGCCGGTCGTTACCAAAGACGAAGCGCCGACTCCGACAGTACTGAAAAGCGCGGAGTCGAAAGCGCTGGGGAGCCAGACGTATCAGTTGGTCAGCGTCACTCCGTTCAAGCCGGAGTCCCACAAGGGGCACAAAGTGGAGGCGAGGGGTCTGCTCTACAGAGACCCGACCGACGCGCGGCTCAACCTGACGTCGCTGCAGATGGTGGCCCCGAGCTGCGGCAATCAGTAACGCGTAAGTTTCACTTTCCCACCTCGCCCGTTTTCGACATCTCCTCCAACGCCAGCATCAGGGCGTGCGTGCCGCGGCGGCCGTGGCCCTGCGCGCGCACGATCGTGTACAGCTGGTGCACGAGCGCGAGTCCCGGCAGCGCGATGCCCATCCGGTCGGCTTCCGCCAGCGCGATTCCCATGTCCTTGATGAAATGCTCGACGACGAAGCCGGGCGCGAAGTCGCGCTTGAGGATGCGCGGCGCGTAGTTGTCGAGCGACCAGCAGCCGGCGGCGCCGCCCCGTATGGTGTCGACCATCGTCGTCAGCGTCAACCCCGCTTTGTGGCCGTATAACAGCGCCTCACACATCCCGACCATCGTGCCGGCGATCATGATCTGATTGCACATCTTGGTGTGCTGCCCCGCGCCGGGCCCGCCCTGGTACATGATCCGCTTGCCCATGGTTTCAAACAGCGGCATGAGGCCGTCGACCGTCGGCTTGTCGCCGCCGATCATGATCGACAGCGTCGCGTTGCGCGCCCCGACGTCTCCGCCGGACACGGGCGCGTCCACCCCCGTCGCGCCTTTCGCCTTCGCACCCTCGTAGATCTGTATGGCGAGGGTCGGCTCGGTCGTCGTCATGTCGACGAAAATCTGTCCTGCGCGCACTGCCGCGAGCAGGCCGTCGCCGTCGAAGTAGATCTGGCGGACGTCGGCGGGGAAGCCGACGATCGTGAACACGATGTCGGACTGCTCGCTGACCGCCCGCGGCGAGTCGGCCCACGTCGCACCGCGCTGGAGGAGCGCGCCCGCTTTCGCCTTCGTGCGCGTGAAGACGACAACGGGGTAGCCCTTGGCAAGGATATGTCCGCACATGGAGGCGCCCATGACGCCGGTCCCGATCCATCCGACGCGCGGCAATGATTGTTGTGAGCTCATAGTCTCTTCTTGTCCTTCATCTCTTTAGACCAGCTTCCCAGTTGACGATGACCGTCAAGGGCGGTGGGCAGCACGTTCAGGGCGACGTCGCGTCCGAGCATTGCATCGCGCGCGCGATAGACTTCGCCCATCCCCCCGGCGCCGAGGGCTGAGACGATCTCATACGAAGCCAACCGTGTTCCGATGGGGAGCGGCATGCGCCTGAAGATTCTACTGTGGGAGAGGCGCTATCATACGCGGCACCTTGTGACGACTTTAGCAGGAGCGATGGGCCTATGCCGCTGAGAACCGTCCAACAGTACGTGGAAAGCCTGCGGGACGACCGCACCGTCTTCTTCAGGGGTGAACGCGTGCCAGACGTCACGTGCCACCCGGTCATCTCGGTTGCGGTTCGGCACGCCTCTATTGATTACGAGCTCGCTGAGAACCCTGCACATCGAGCGCTCGCGGTCGTGAGCGACGACGGGAGCGAGTACTCGCGTTACTACCAGATTGCCAAGAGCGCTGACGATCTCCTGAAGCGCAGCGCGCTCATCGAGCAGGCGACCGCGGCCGGCGGGACGTTGGTCGTGCTGATCAAAGAGATTGGCAGCGACGCGCTCTTCGCGCTGATGCGTGTCGCATCTGCCGTCGACGCCAAGTATGGCAGCGCGTACGCTGGACGGGTCGGCGATTTCTACCGCCACTGCCGCTCGAACGACCTTGCAGTCGCCGTGGCCCAGACCGACGTCAAAGGTGACCGCTCGCTCGGGCCATCCGCTCAGCCTGATCCAGATCTCTACGTCCGCATCGCCGACAGGCGTCAGGACGGCATTGTCGTCCGCGGCGCCAAGGCGCATACCTCAGTCAGCACCAACGCCAACGAATTGATCGTGCTGCCGACCCGCGCGATGGGTGACGCGGATCGCGATTACGCCGTGAGCTTTGCCGTTCCGATCGCGACGCCCGGGCTCACGCTATTGGCCTCGGCGTACGATTCGACGGCGTCCCAGTCGTCGCCCGTCGAGTATCCGATCGGCGCTCGACACAAGATGATGGAGACGACGACGGTGTTCGAGGATGTGTTCGTGCCGTGGGACCGCGTGTTCCTGGCCGGCGAATACGAGTTCGCCGGTCCCCTCGCCCTGGCGTTCGTCGAGCACCACCGGTTCACGGCCATTTCATACAAGCTGCCGCTGGTTGACGCGCTTGTAGGGGCCGCGATGCTCATGGCCGATCTGAACGGCATCGCCAAGGCGGGCCACGTGCGCGAGAAACTGGTCCAGTTGATCAGCTACGCCGAGACGCTTCGAGGACTGACGCATTACGCCGCCATCCAGTGCAGGCCGAGAGAGCTCGGGATGGTCGTTCCCGATCCGCTGTACGTGAACATGGCGAAATACCACTTTGCGCACGGCTACCACGAGGCGGTCAGGAACGTGCAGGATATCGCCGGCGGCGCGCTGGTGACCGGCCCCGGGGCGGAGGATCTGGCCGCGCCCGAAACGCGGTGGCACTACGAGCGCTTCTACGCCGGGCGGGTCGGAGTCGGCGGCGAGGAACGCCTTCGAGCGCTCAGCCTCGTCCGAAATCTCGTCGCGTCGGAGTTCGCGACTTACCAGGAAGTGCTCGCGGTCCATGCGGAAGGATCGCTCGAAGCGGAGAAGCTGATGCTGTTTCGCAGCTACGACAGCCGACCCGCGCTCGCGTTTGTGAGGGAGCTCGCGGGCCTGGCGCGCAAGTAGGCCGGACCCTATTGGGTCCGGCGAGAACACCATGACTATCGTGATCCCCGGCGTTCATGCGGGTATCGAACGGCCGCGCGTCGAACGCGTGACGTGGACCGTCTGGACGTCCGTGGCAGCCGCGACCGCGGTTGTCCTCGGCAGCGTCTGGGACATTTCCTGGCACGTCTCGATTGGCCGCGACACCTTCTGGACGCCGCCGCATCTGCTGATTCAGCTCTGTGCCGCGATCGGCGGTCTCACCTCCATTTACCTCATCGCCCGCACAACATTCGGCGGCGACGAAGTCGCGCGCGAGGCGTCCGTGCGCGTGTTCGGGTTGCGGGCGCCGCTCGGCGCGTTTCTGTGCGGCTGGGGTGCGCTCGCGATGGTCACCTCCGCACCGTTCGACAACTGGTGGCACGAGGCGTACGGGCTCGACGTCAAGGTTGTCAGCCCGCCGCACATGCTGCTCGCGCTCGGCGCGTCCGGCATCATCTACGGCGGGTTCGCGCTGACGATGGCCGAGCTCAATCGCGCGTCGGCGGAGCTGACATCCCGGATCGAGACGATCTTCATCGTCCTCATTGGCATCCTGATGGTCGGCGTACAGGCCGAGCTCATTGAATATTCGAGCAAATCTTTGATGCATAGCGCGATCTTCTATCGCGCGTTTGTCATCTCGTACCCTGCACAGCTTGCGCTCGTGCGGCGTATTTCCTCGCGTCGATGGGCGTGCGCCACAGCAGCGGGCGTGTACCTGACGTTATCTCTGGCGCAGGAGTGGATCCTGCCGCTCTTTCCGGCCGAACAAAAGCTCGGCCCGGTGTTTCAGCGTGTGCCGTACATGGTGCCGCTGGGATTCCCGGTGATGTTGATCGCGCCCGCGCTCGCCCTCGACGTCGTGTGGCCGCGGCTTCAACGGCTGAACGTCTGGGTGCAAGGCACCGTCGCCGGCCTCGTGTTTCTGGCGTCGTTCGTCCTCGTCCAGTGGCCGTTCGCCACCTTTCTGATGTCGCCCCTTGCGCGCAACTGGGTCTTTGGCAGCCACTATCAAATGTACATGGTCAATCCGACGTCGCCCTTTGCGGGATACGAGTTCTTCGCCGTCGAAGGCTCCCGCGCCGAGTTCTGGCGAGGCATGGCCATCGCGGCTGTCACGGCGATCGTGACGAGCCGTGCCGGCCTGGCCGTCGGCTGGTGGATCCGCAGGATTCAGCGGTGAGAGCGCTTCTGATGGCGACGGCCGCGTTGCTGACGATCGCCGAGCCTGCCTCGGCCCACATCGGCAGCCCTGACGTGTACTACGAGGGCAGCGCCGGCGAGTACCGCATGCTCGTCGTCGTGCGCATGCCTCGCGTTATTCCGGGGGTTGCGGAGATCGACGTGCGGTCGCTGTCTCCGGGATTGCGCGTCGTGCGCGTGACGCCGATGCGCATCCGAGGCCTCGGCTCCGACCTGGCGCCGGTGCCCGACGTCGCCGAGCGCGTGGCCGGCGATCCGAACGTCTATCGCGCGCAACTCTGGCTGATGCAGCGCGGCGCCTGGAAGATGCACATCTCGGCCGATGGCGATCGCGGGCCGGCGGAGCTGTCGGTGCCGGTCAGCGCGGTATCGAGCTCGACCCGCCCGATGCAGCCGGCGTTGAAATGGATATTGGGTGGGTTGGCCCTGCTGCTGATCGCCGGAGCGATTGCCATCGTCGGCGCCAGCGTTCGCGAGGGGGCGATTCGACCCGGCGTCGAGCCGTCGCCGGCGGCGATCCGACGCGCACGCCTGGCGATGATCGGCGCGTCGGTGGTCCTCGGCGCGCTCGTCGTACTCGGCGATCTGTGGTGGGGAGCCGAGGCGGCCGATGCAAACGCGTACGTCTACCGGGTCCCGCAAGTCGCGGGGACGCTGGTCGCGCCACGGATGTTGTCGCTCAGCATCGGCAGCTCGAACACCGAGCGCTGGGCCGAGCGCATCGGACTGAACGACATCGTGCCGGACCATGGCCACCTGATGCATCTGTTCCTCATCCGCGATCCGGGCATGGATTTTCTCGTTCACCTGCACCCGACGCAGGAAGGCAAAGGGCAATTCATTCAGGAACTGCCGTCCATTCCGGCAGGGCGGTACCGGGTCTTCGCGGACATCGTGCACGCCACCGGTTTTCCGGAGACCGAGACGGGGGAGCTCACGTTGCCGCAGATCGTCGGCGGCCTGCCGATCGGCGACGACTCGTTGACGCCCGCGGCGGCGCTGGTGGCGGGTCCGCAGACCGGCGGTGCGCCGCTTTCGCTCGGCGCGCGCATGTTCTGGCTGAATTCCGCTGGCCTGCGGGCGGGTGAGCCGCTCTGGTTGAAGTTCCGCGTCGAGGATCGCGCGGGCCCGGTCACCGACCTCGAGCCGTACATGGGAATGGCGGGCCATCTCGCCGTTGTGCGGGCCGACTGGCAGGTGTTCGCCCACCTGCATCCCGCCGGTTCAGCACCCATGGCTGCAGTGGAACTGGCCAACGGCGCTGGCATGTCCGCGCATGCGGGCCACGCACAACCATCAGCCGAGGTCACGTTTCCGTACGGATTTCCGGGGCCGGGACACTACCGGCTGTTCGTGCAAATCAAGCGCGCCGGCCGGGTCGAGACGGGCGTGTTCGACGCCGAGGTTTCGGGTTCGTAGTGTCTCATTCTTCAGACACATCGCGGCGAGTGTTGGGAAGACCGATTCCATCGTGAGGCGCAAGGGGGGAGCTGCGATTGCCAGCACTCGGCGCACCGGTTCGGCTGTCGATCAGGTTCACACGACGGCGGTTCTTCCGTTTTGTGACGAAATCTCTTTCCCGGCGTTAGCCGCAACCGATCGGAGAGACTAGACGCGGTTTGCGGCCAACCGTGCGGGAGAGGCCAGCGAGAAGTCCATCGGTTCTTGATCTCCTAGCATTTTCGAGCGACACTTCCCCGGCGGTGGCCCGCGTTGGCCGTGAGGGGGGCCAGCGGTCTCAGTAAGAAGTTAGCCAACCGGCACGAACCATCGGATTAATGAACACAATCGACGCGGGGTATTCGATCGCCGAACAAGTATTCAACAGGCGAGAGATGGCTCGGGTTTGTGACGCCCTCGCGGGCGCCGATCTGGCTCGCACGAAAGCGGGTGCGCGACACATTCTGCATGTGCCCGAAGTTCGAGGGCTCTCCACCCATCCAGCTCTTGTGGGTCTTGCGGCAACGTTCATTGGTGCCCAGCCCATTCCGTTTCGAGCGACGTTGTTCGACAAGTCAGCTGTCTCCAACTGGCTGGTCGCGTGGCATCAGGACACGGCACTCCCTCTCAACCAGCGAGTCGAGGACTCCGCGTGGGGCCCGTGGTCAGTGAAAGGTGGGGTGCTGCACGCGATCGCACCAGCGGCGGTACTAGCGACGATGATCGCGCTCCGTGTCCATCTCGACGATTCCACTCATGCCAACGGCCCACTCCGGGTCCTCCCGAGCAGTCATGTCCGTGGGGTACTGACGCACGAAGAAATCCAGCAACTGGCCGGCGTCGTCACGGCGGTTGAGTGTGTGGCCCCGGCGGGTGGTGTCGTGGCGATGCGGCCGCTCGTCGTACATGCGTCCTCCAAAGCGAGTGAGGCTCAACCGCGTCGAGTTCTCCATATCGAATACGCCGCAACCGTTGATCTTGGCTCCGGCATTGAGCTGGCTGTTGGCTAACACCGCGCTGGAGCCGTCGGCGCCGGTGTGATCGAGCGCCCGCGGCTCAGCGCTGATCGTTATGCGGCACGGACCCCGATGCCAGACAGCCGAAACGCCGGCCACCCTCTCCCCGGAGCGGCCGGTCGAATTTGTGTCAACCGGACTGGTTTCTGCAAGCTGACTTCCGTCACAACAGGAGCGGCCTATGCCTGCACGACCATCGTCCAATCCTGCACAGTTCGTTCAAGGCGCACCGGTATTGCATGTCGCGGACGTTGAGGCGACAGCAGCCTTCTATCGTGACGTTTTGGGGTTTACGTGGGATTTCGGCGACGAGACATACGCGGTGGTGTGGCGCGACAACTCCGCAATTCACTTCGTTAGAGACAATGGAAACCCAAGCGGCGTCCACTTGTTTCAGTGGGTCAAGGATGTCGACGCTTACCACAGAGAAATAGTCAGTCGCGGTGCGGTAGTAGTAATGGAGCCGACAGATCAGCCGTATGGAATTCGAGAACTTGGTGTACGCGATGTCAATGGCATGGGAATCGTGTTTGGCCAGGACATCGAGCACGACTAGACGTAACGACCGCTATCGGCCGAAAGCGGTCAATGAGGAACGGGCATGGTGTCGCATAACACCCCAACCGTACTTGCGGCGACGTGGCGCGATGGGCTGTTCGTCGTCACTGGCGAGGCCCGGCACCAAGAGCTCGCCGGTCAGTCGGTTCGAGCGCTTGCGCCCGACGGGCACGGCGGCGCTCTCGCTATCGTCTCCGGACACTCGCTTTGCCGGCGCACGTTTGACGGCGAGTGGAATACGATCGCGACCAGTGAGTGTCAACTCGCGTGCTCCGTGGCAGTCGGCGACGTCATCTACGTTGGTACCGACGATGCACGCGTCCTGCGCGTCAGCGCAAATGGCAAGGTCGATCAACTCGGCGGCTTCGACGCCGTGGCGGGGCGAGACAGATGGTACGCGGGCTCGGCGCTCATAAACGGCCAGCTCGTCGGACCACCGCTCGGGATTCGCTCGATAACCGCGGCCTCCGACCGCACCGTGCTCCTCGCCAACGTTCACGTCGGGGGCATCCCGCGGTCGATGGACAGCGGTGTGACTTGGCAACCCACCATCGACGTCGATAGTGACGTCCACGAGGTTTGTGCCCACCCGATTCATCCCGGCATCGTGATCGCGGCGGCCGCGATTGGGCTTTGTATCAGTCGGGACAGTGGAGCAACGTGGACCGTCGAGCAGGAGGGTCTTCATGCGTCATACTGCTCCGCCGTAGCGTTCTCGGGCAGCGATATTCTCGTGTCCGCGTCTGCGGACCACTTCGCAACTCAAGGCGCAGTTTATCGACGACCGATAGACGAGCACGGTCCGCTGGTGCCCGTCGGTGGCCTGCCCAGGTGGATCGACGGCATCGTCGACACGGGTTGCATCGCCACGCGCGCCTCGGCACTTGCGGTGGCCGACAGAGCTGGCAGCCTATACGTGTCAGCGGACGCCGGGCGCACCTGGTCACGTTGCGCCAACAGCCTTCCAACCGCGAGCAGTGTTCTCATTGTTTGAGCGCTCGAGGAAAACGGCGATCGGCAGCTCATGGCCGAATGCGAGAGGCCGCATGACAAGGCGTTGCACCAGACGGCCGCTGATGCGATCTGGGGCGGCCGCTGGTGAGCGCCGGCGTTGGGCAGACTCTTCGATTGTTCCACACAGGAGAAAGTCGATGGCAGACAAAGTTGTGCCCATGATTCATGTGCCCGATGTACGCGCCACGGTCGATTGGTACAAGGCCATTGGCTTCACGGTGACGAACACATTTGACGATGACGGTGAGTTGAATTGGGCGTTGTTATCATTCGGGGACAGCGAGGTCATGTTCAACGCGGGCGGTCACCCCAGCTCGCACGACCGTCGCGAAGTCGACCTGTACGTCGACTCGGAGAACGTTGACGATCTTTACCAACGTCTCAAAGATCGTGTCGACGTCGTGGAGGGGCTTCACGACACGTTTTACGGAATGCGTGAGTTCACCATCCGCGATCTCAACCGATTCTGGATGACGTTCGGCCATGAGGTGGCAGGTCAATAGGCGCTGCCCGACGCGCTGGAGCCGTCGCGTCCACCCTCCGTGGCAAATTACCACCGCGGCGCGCGGCTCAGCGCCGATCGTTCGGCAGACAAACGGAAGGCTGATCGACCTCTTCCTCGAGATTTGGTCAGACGGGGTCTCGTGACGGCGCGCCGAATCGCGGTCCGAGAAATGCGAACGGCTGTAAAACGCGCACGCGTAGCGGGACATGAGGTAGCCGCTTGCGCGGGACTCATGGTCGATCCCATGCACCAGCGCTTCCGGGGCGTGGTCAAGCCAGCGACGTTCGTGATTCCTCTCGGTGCGCTGGTGCCGCTCCTGGCGATTGCCGTATCGTTGCTGATTTTGGCAGGCGCCACGCGACAGCAGTTGCTCGGCGGCGCAGCGGCTCTCGCAGTCGGCGCGGCGCTGTTTCTGGCAAACGACACGTTCCGTCGACGAGCCCGCTGAGCGCGCCGAGTTCCGCACCTTTTCAAACCTCCCACCCTTTGCCGCTCTGTAACCTTCGGTGCGAACTGCTTCTCCTGTGTGTGAGCTCGCGCTGTCGAGCGGGCCGAGGTGGTCAAGATGAAATTGGCACGTTCGCTCACGTTGATCGCGTGTTTCGTGGCGTCGGCACCGCCAGTGACCGCTCAGGAGCCGGCGGAGACGCGCGTGCACAAACTTGCGCCGGGGACCGAAATCATCGTGTTGAGGGGCACCCCGGCCGGCAAACGGTATGTCGTGTTGGCAGGCGAGTCGGAGCTCACGGTTCTGAATGTGACCGACCCGAGACTACCGCGTGCCGCGAGGGACGTGTTGCGCGCCCTGGCAGCAAGCCACCCGAGCTACTTTGCGGTTGCCGATAAGCACGAGTCGTTTGTGAACGGGACCGTGCGCGTGGCGCCGGACGGCGTGTTCGTGGCCGATCGGAAGGT
>JBGPKK010000040.1:0-32033 GCA_041485905.1 Vicinamibacteria bacterium | reverse complement strand
GTACTCAGATTGACGACACGACGTCCGACTACGATCGCGAGAAGCTGCAGGAGCGTCTGGCGAAGCTGGTCGGCGGCGTTGCGATCATCAAAGTCGGCGCCGCGACCGAGACCGAGATGAAAGAAAAGAAGGCGCGCGTCGAGGACGCAATGCACGCGACCAAGGCGGCCGTGGAAGAGGGCATCGTGCCGGGCGGCGGCGTCGCGCTCATTCGCGCGTCGAAGGTCCTCAAGGACCTCAAGCTCGCCGGCGATCAGCAGATCGGCGTCAACATCGTGGCGCGCGCCATCGAAGAGCCGATGCGCTGGATCGCGACCAACGCCGGCCACGAGGGCTCCATCGTCGTGCAGAAGGTCCGCGAGATGAAGGACGACGAAGGGTTCAACGCGCTGACCGACACCTACGAGAATCTGGTCAAGGCGGGCGTGATCGATCCGGCGAAGGTGGTGCGCTCCGCGCTCCAGAACTCCTCGTCGATCGCGTCGCTGCTGCTCACAACCGAAGCGCTGGTCTCGGAGATTCCGGAAGACAAGAAGGACGCTCCAATGGCAGGCGGCCACGGCGGCGGCATGGGCGGGATGTACTGACGCTCGGAAATTTACAATTAGGAATGAGGAAATTCGAAATTCTTAATTGTTAATTGTAAATTGAAAGGCCCGGCGAGCTCGCGCTCCCGGGCCTTTTTCTTTAGCGGAGGGTGAAGGTGAGCTCGATCGTGATCAGCACGGGTACGGGCTCGCCCAGGCGCATCCCTGGCGCAAACTTCCACTGGCGCGCGGCGATGACCGCCTGCTGATCGAGACCGAAGGTCGGGTCGAGCGACTTCATCACCTGGACGTCGCCGACCGAGCCGTCTTTGTTCACGACGCATTGCAGCCACACGGTGCCCTGCACCTTGGCGCGCATCGCGTCCGACGTGTACTGCGGCTTGACCTCGCGGAGAATCCGCGGCAACGTCACGCCGTTGCCAGGCTGGAAGGCTCCCCCGCCCGTGCCGCCGCCACTCCCGGGACCCAGACCCGAACCGGTGCCGGGACCGATGCCGGTTCCCCTTCCCGTGCCGGAGCCGCCGCCAGTGCCCGAGCCCTGCGAGATCGTCGGCGGACCGGGCGGTCCTTCGAGCGCGCCAGGCAGCGATTTGGTCGCGTCGGCGAGGCTCTTGGCCGGAATGTTCAACAGCTCGAGCGGATTCGGCTCGTTCTTCGCGACCTCCACCGTCGGTGGCTTGACCACCGGGACGGTGAGCTTGTCCTTGCCGGGCAGCTCCGCTTTGCGCGGCGGCTCTTTCATCTGATTGCCGCCGCCGCCCCCGCCGCCGCCCGGGCCCGGTTGGCTCAGCCAGATGATGTTGTCCGGATTGCTTTGCGGAAGGACGGGCGCGCTCGAGGCGGTCTGGCCGCCGTAGCGAACCATCAGAAACGCCAGCACCGCGACCGCCGCGTGCGATCCGAATGACGCCAGAAACGCCGGGCCGATGCGCTTCTCCTGCTGCTCGAAGAGAAACGGCATGTCCGCGGCACGACTGGGGTCCAGATGAACCGTCAGATGGCCAGCAGAGGTGTTGTCGCGAAGGTCGGGGGCGATGGGATCGGGCATTGGAAACGGGACGCTCTTGATATTCTCGCGCACGGGTCTCAGGCCCGCAACTGCAAAAGAGGTGCCTCGACCGCTCGCCATCTTTTGTTAGGACGTTCGATCGCGACGCGCAGTCTGACGCCCAGAGAGGCCGGTCGCCGGCTTAGACTCGTCCTGTCCAGGCACCAATGGCTGCGTTGCCGCCGCCGTACGAATGGAGAAGCGCCAGGGCGTCGGCCGCGCGCGGCTCGCTTCGAATCGCCACGAGCACCCCGCCCCGTGCGGTGAGCGTCTCGAAAATGCGGGCGTCGTGCGCTTGAAAGCCCACCCGCCGCATCGTGCCGGCGAGGCCAAGCCTGGGCAGGTCTCTGGCGCTTCCCTGAAGCGACCCGATGAGCGCGCCACGGGCGAGGACCGGACCGACCGTCGCGAGCTCGATCCGCTCGACGGGCGATCCCAGCGTCTGCTCGATGAGGGTCGCGGCCTCGGGACTGTCCTTCGCGAGAATCGTCAACGACTCACGCGGGAATCCGCGCTGCTCGAGCGCGCTCAGGCCCTTTTGCGCCCACGCGATGTCCTGAAATACCGCCACCGTAAAGTGGCCAGCGTCGACCTCGACCATCGGCTCCTCATTTCCCTCCGTGCCACGGTAATGTATCACGCAGCCATGGGTCACGTGGACGTCGCGGTTGTGGGCGCCGGTCCGTCCGGCGCGTGGACGGCCTGTTCGCTCGCACGCCGAGGCGCTCGCGTGCTGCTGATCGACCCGACGCATCCGCGCGAGAAACCATGCGGCGGCGGCGTGACCGGACGCGCGCTCGCGCTCGTCTCGAACGCGGTCGATCTCGCACACCTTCCGGCCGTCACAGTCCGTTCCGCGCGGTTCGCGGCCTCCTCAACGTTTGCGTCCGCCGACGTTTCGCTCGACGCGCAGGCCATGGTTGTCGCCAGCCGCGCCCAATTCGACGGACTCCTGCTCGAGGCCGCGCGCCGCGCAGGCGCCGAGCTGCTGGCATCGCGTGTCACCGGCGTGCGGGCGGTGAACGGCGCGTTTGAGCTCGACACAGAGGCCGGTACTCATCGCACCGGCGTGGTGGTCGGCGCCGACGGCGCGAACAGCCTCGTGCGGCGAAAACTCGCCGCCCGGTTTCGCCGCGATCAATTGTCGATCGCCACCGGCTTTTTCGCGCACGGCGTGACGAGCTGCGACATCGTCATCGAATTCACCGCCGATCCTCCCGGCTACATCTGGACGTTCCCGCGACCCACGCATCTCGCCATCGGCATCTGCGCACAAGCTGATTGCGGCGTAAGCGCGGATGTCCTGCGCGCGACGGCCGCGCGGTGGATTCAGCGCTCCGGGATTGCCCAGGGCGCGCGCCTCGAGCCGTACGCCTGGCCTATCCCGTCGCTGACCGCGCGAGACTTCGCGACGCTGCAGACCTCAGGCGCCGGCTGGTACCTGGTGGGAGATGCGGCCGGCCTCGTGGATCCGATCACGCGGGAGGGCATCTATTTCGCGCTGTTGTCCGCGCAGTGGGCCGCAGACGCGATCGCCTCGGGCGACGCCGCGGCGCCAGAGCGATACGCCGCTCGGGTCCGCGAGGAGATCGGCGCCGAGCTCGGGCGCGCCGCGCGGCTCAAGGCCGCGTTCTTCCGTCCACGCTTCACGCGCCTGCTCATCGACGCCTTGCGGCAGAGCGCCGGTGTTCGCGCGATGATGGCGGATCTCGTCGCGGGACGCCAGGACTACGCTGGCTTGACGTGGCGGCTGATCAAGACGCTCGAGCTTGGCCTGGGCACGCGGCTGCTGGCTGGACGTCTCGGCTGGCCAGCGTCACGACCGCCAGCCTGACGAAAGATGGTACAATCGGAGGCGGTTCCTCCGTGGCAACCCGCGCACCTGAACGGTCTGGAGCTGAAGGAGCATTACCGTGGGACTGGGATTACCCGAATTACTCGTCATCCTGCTGATCGTCATCCTGATCTTCGGCGCGAACAAACTGCCGCAGCTCGGGCGCGGCGTCGGCAGCGCCATCAAGAACTTCAAGGACGGCATGAACGAGCCGCCGCCTCCCACTCCCAAGTCATAGAATCAGCCGCGCATCGCCGACCCGGCGGGTCACGCGCTCGCGATCGAGATACTCGAGCAGCGGAATCGCAAACTTGCGCGTGACGCCGAAGCGTTCCTTGAATGTCTGCACATCGATCGTCGCTTCGGAATCCGTCCCCTTCATCGCCGCGACCTCGCGTTTGATCCGCTTCAACGTGTCGTCGTGAAAGAGCAGCGTCGCGACCTTCACCAGCACCTTCTGACGTTGTAGCAGCGTGATCACCTGATTGACCACGGCCGGGGCCGCACCGCTCGTGAGCCCGACTGAGGCGGGATCGGGCGGAGTCAGCCCCCCTTCGCGGAAGGCCCGCTCGATGGCCTCGCGGGCGCGCTCGGCATCGGGCCCCAACGCCACGTGGTGCGTGGCCGCCGCCAGCCGATCGCGGCCGACGACGCGGCCGGCTGCGACGAGATCGTTGAGAGCCCGCTCGAACACGGCCGGGTGACCGCGCCCGAACAACCGCACGCGCGCTTCCTCGCGCGCCAGACCTGCCGACAGCGGTTGACTGCGATGATGCTCCGCCAGCGCGTCGACGATCGCGCCCTTCAGACCCTCGAGCACCACCGGTGCGACGAGCAGCTCGCCCAGATGCACGGCCACACCCACCTTCGCCAGCGCGTCGGCGCGCGAGGACACGTCTCGCGGCTCGACGCCGATGCGCGACACCAATGCGGTCTGAGGCAGTCCCGCGGATCCGGCGTCCTCGATCATCACGTGAGCCGCGCGCAGTTCCGCCTGCACCAGGAGATCGTGCGCCACGGGGTCGAAGTCCAGCCGGCGGCAACGCGCGATCGCCGATTCTGTCCGGATCGCATGTCGCCGCGGCGGCAGCGGATCGAGCACGTGCCCGCCGGCAATCGTTCTCGGGGGCGAGTAGCTGCGGATGATGAATCGGTCGCCGCGGACCAGCACAGCGGGACGTTCGAGCCGCAGCCGCACATAGGCGCGCGACCCGGGCGTCAGGACTGTCGCCATCGAAGCCGGCCCGATGATGGCGATGCGACCGAGAATCTCTGAGGTGCCCTGGTGGAAGCGAACGCGCGCGCCGTGCTTGATGGGCGACCCGTCCGGGAGGATGTCGAGGACGGCGTCCGCCAACCGGGTCTGCTCCACCGTCCCTCGCGCGATCAACGTCTCGCCGCGCTGAAGGTCTGCGACGTCGACGCCGGCGAGGTTGAGCGCTGCGCGCTGGCCGGCTACGACCTCCGCCTGGCGCGCGCCGTGCACCTGAATGCCGCGCACCTTCGCGGTGCGCTTCCCCGGGGCGATCAGCAGCTCGTCATCCACACGGATGCGGCCGGAGACGAGCGTACCGGTGACGATGGTGCCGAAGCCTTTCATCGAGAACACCCGATCGACTGGAAGCCGGGCGACGCCGCCGGTCGATCGGCCCGGCGCGGTCGCGCCGACGCGGGCGAGGGCGTCGCGCAGCTCGTTGAGTCCCTGTCCCGTTCGCGATGACACCGGCACGATAGGGGCGTTGGCGAGGAACGATCCGGCCGCCAGTTCGCGAACCTCCATGCGAGCGACGTCCAGCGTATCGGCGTCCACGAGATCGGCCTTTGTCAGGGCAACGATGCCGGTGGGCACGCGAAGTAATCGACAGATATCGAAGTGCTCCCGCGTCTGCGGCATGATCGATTCGTCGGCCGCCACCACCAGCATGACCACATCGATGCCGCCGACGCCGGCCAGCATGTTCTTGACGAACCGCTCGTGGCCGGGCACGTCCACGAAGGCGAAGGTGATGTCGCCAATGGTGAGATGCGCGAACCCGAGGTCGATTGTGATCCCGCGCGCCTTCTCTTCTTTCAAGCGGTCCGGATCGATCCCGGTCAGCGCCTGAACGAGGGCACTCTTGCCATGGTCGATGTGGCCGGCCGTTCCGACGACTACGGATTTCATCGGAAGTTAGAAGGCAAGAAGCAAAACTACCTTCTGCCTTTTGGCTTTTGCCTTTCTCGTCGGCCGGGCCTCTGCTTTCGGCCGCTTTCCTTCTTGGGCCTGGCGCTGCTGCGACGGGGGCCGCGCTCGCCTTCCCGGACGCGCTCGAGGATTCCCACCAGGCCGAGGTCGATCTGCCGAACGTCCATGTTCACGCGGATCACCTGGACGTTGACTTTGTCTCCGAGGCGATAATCCTTCTTGGTGTTCTCGCCGCGCAGCGTGTGGGCGCCTTCGATGAACCGATAGTAGTCGTCGGCCATCGTCGACACGTGCACCAGCCCTTCGACGTAGTGCTCGATCAGCTGAACGAACAGACCGAAGGCTGCCACGCCGGTGACGTAGCCTTCGAACTCGTCGCCGACCTTGTCGGCCATGAACCGCACCTTCTTCCACTGCAGCAGCTCCCGCTCGGCTTCGTCGGCCCGCCGCTCCATGTCCGAGGTGTGGCGCGCGGTCTCCGGCAGCTCGTCCGCCCACTCTTCCCGCGCTTCGTCGTCTAATTCGCCGTGCCGCGTGGCGCCGAGCGCGCGGTGGACCACGAGATCCGGGTATCGGCGGATCGGCGAGGTAAAGTGCGTGTAGCTGGACGCGGCCAGGCCGAAATGCCCGAGGTTCTCTGGCGCGTAGCGCGCCTTCTGCATCGTACGCAGCATCAGGAATGCGATCGGCCTTTCTTCCGGCTTTCCGTGGATGCGTTCGAGCAGCTTCTGAAAATCGCGCGGCCCGACGTCGTCGGGCGGGACGCCGAGACTGTAACCGAAGCCGGAAATGAACTCCTCGAACTTCTCGACCTTCAGGATGTCCGGCTCTTCGTGAATGCGGTAGAGCGCAGGGGCCGCCTGTTCGTCGAGGTATGTCGCAACCGTCTCGTTGGCGAGCAGCATGAACTCCTCGATGAGCCGATGCGCCACGTTGCGCTCGAGCGCGATGATCGCCTCGATGACGCCGCCCTCGTCCACAATCACTTCAGCTTCGCTGAGGTCGAAGTCGATCGATCCGCGCCGCCGGCGCGCGTCGTTCAGAATCTGGAACAGGTCGCGCATCTGCTCGAACATCGGCACCAGCGCGGAGTAGCGCGTCAGCAGCTCGGGATCGCGATCGGTCAGGATCCCGTTGACGCCCGTATACGTCATCCGCTCGTTGCTGTTGATGACGCCGTCGTGAAATTCGTGCCGGACGACTCGGCCCTGACGATCGACTTCCATGAGGCAGGACTGGACCAGACGGTCCACGTGCGGGTTCAGACTGCACAGCCCGGTCGCCAGCTCGGACGGAAACATGTGCACGGCGCGTTCCGGGAAGTACACCGAGGTCCCGCGTTCGTACGCTTCGCGGTCGAGCGCGCTGCCTTCCCGGACGTAGTGCGAGACGTCGGCGATGTGCACGCCCAGCCAGATATTCCCACTCGCCAGTTGTTCAATGGTGATCGCATCGTCGAAATCGCGGGCGTGCTCCCCGTCGATAGTGACGGTCGGCACGTCGCGGAAGTCCGTCCGGCCGCGAATGTCGCGCTCGGACACCGTGGACCCCAGACGCACCGCTTCGGCCACCGCGTCTGGCGAGTGCACGTCGGGAATGCCGTACTTCCTGATGACGATTTCCGTGTCGACGCCCGGCGCATCGATGTCACCGAGCACCTCGGCGACGCGGCCGATGGCGCCGCGGGTCGAGGTCGGCCAGCGTGTGAGCTCCACGATGACCATCTCGCCGGACGAGGCGCCGCCTTCCTGGCCTGGCGGGATGAAGATGTCGATCAGCACGCGGCGGTCGAACGGGACGACGTGGCCCATGCCGCTCTCGTCGCGGTCGTACCGGCCGACGATCGATTCGTTGGCGCGCTCGAGAATGCGGATGATGCGGCCTTCGACGCGGCCGCCGTCTTTGATGCGCTCGATGCGCGCCACGACCCGGTCGCCCTGCATCGCTTCATTGAGATGGGGCGGGGAAATGTAGATGTCGCCGCCGGAGGGTTCGAGCGGTCGTTCGGGGATGACGAAGCCGTAGCCCGCCGGATGCGTCTGCAGCCGGCCGACATGGAGATCCATTTTTTCCGGCAGGCCAAACCGGTTCCCCCGAAGCTGTATAAGCTCTCCGGCACTGATGAGTGATTTGACGTGGCGCTTGAACGACGTCCGATCGTCGCGCGGCACCTTGAGAATCTGAAGGAGTTCGCGCATGCCGGCCGGGTGATGCACCCGTTCGCGCATGAGCGTGAGAATCTGATCGCGTGAAAGCATTGAACGTAGGCTACCCGAAGAGTATGACTTGAAGGTCCCCGACGTTGGTGTCGGTCGGTCCTGTGTGGATGAGATCGCCGAGCGCACCGAAAAAGGCGTAGGCGTTATTGTCGGCGAGAAAACGCTCGGGATCGCCGACGCCGGCGGCCCGGGCGCGCGCGAGGGTGGTTGAGTCGGCGAATGCACCGGCCGCGTCGGTCGGGCCGTCTATGCCGTCGGTGCCCGCGCTCGCGACGACCGCCGGTGCTCCGAGCGACGCAAGCGGCCGCGCGGCGGCCAGCGCAAATTCCTGGTTGCGCCCGCCCTTGCCGGAGCCGGTGACGTGGACGGTCGTTTCACCGCTCGACACGATGCAGACCGGCCGCCCGATCCCGGCGGCACGTGCAACCATCGCTCGCAGATGTGCCTCCGACGTCGTCCGCGCGTCGCCGACGACCGGGTCGTCAATCCGCACGACCTGATAGCCCCGCGACCCGGCCTCGGTGACCGCCCCCGCCATCGCATCGCGCCGGCTGCCAATCACGTCCGACACCGCGCGGACAAGTCGGGAATCGTGCGGCTTGGGCGTATCGGCGACAGCGCCGCGCTGTCCTGCAGAGAGCCGCGCGACGACCGGGGCGGGATAGGCGTCGACGCCGCCGAACCGCTGCAGCACGTCCAGGGCATCGTCGAACGTGCTCGCATCGGCGACCGTCGGCCCCGACGCGATCACGCTCAAGTCGTCCCCCACGACATCGGAGATCGCGAACGTGAGACACGCGCCGGCCGCGCGCGCCGCCAACCAGCCGCCTTTGATGGCGGAGATATGCTTGCGGACCGTGTTGAGCGCATGAATATCTGCGCCGGCCTTCAGCAGCCACTCGGTGGTCCGTCGCTTGTCGTCCAGGCTGATGCGTTCGGCCGGCACCGCCATCATCGCCGACGCTCCGCCCGACAGCAGCACCAGCAGCGCTTCGCCGTCAGCCACGGCCGCCGCGACCTCAAGCGCACGACGACCGGCGCGCTCGCTGGCCTCGGTCGGCACCGGATGGCCGCCCGGTATCGATTCGAACGTGGCAGACAGCTGCACTGGCGTCATGCCGACGACCAGCCCCTGGCGGATCCGCGCGCCGCATACCCGGGCAATCGTCGAGGCCATCGACGTCGCCGCTTTTCCCTCGCAAATCACCCGGAGATCGGTATCCGGGAGCGCCAAGGACGCGATCGCCCGTGTCAGCAGTCGCGACGCGCTCGCGTGGTCAATGCCCGCGCGAACGATGGCGAGAAGGTCGCTGCGGAATCTTGAGAGGGTTGAGGTCAGTGGGTCTGTTTGGGGTCGGACCAGGCTGAAAGGCCGGTGACGACGTCGAACTTCTTGAGGAGGGAGCTGACGACCTGATCGGCGTTGTCTTTGGAGCACAGATGCTCGATCTGCCCCATGATTCGTGTGAGCGCCGCTTCAACGTCTGTGATGGCGCTCTCGGAATAGTAGGGTCGCTGTCGCTGGAGGCATTGGTGATGTTTCTTGAACTCTTCTCTGTAGAACTCGGTGAGCGGGTGCTGCGCGCGGGTCGGCCTCGAATCGGTCACGAAGCGTGGCATGCAGGTCCTCGAGATGGATTGTCGATTGAGACGATCCCAGTGTAAGTCCGGCCGAAAACGGGTGTCAAGGATTTATAAGCGCTCAGCGGTCCCATGCCGCGACGAGCCCGCCCACGCAGCCCACCGCCATCCCGCCGAGGACGAGCACCAGGCACAGCTCCCCGGACAGGAAGCGAATCGACGACAGGTCGAACGTCGAGGCCAGCGGGGCCAGATACCGCGCGCGCACCACGACGAAACCTGCCGACAGCGCTGCCAGCGCCAGCAGCGCGCCCGTACCGCCCTGAAGGATGCCCTCCATGACGAACGGCCCGCGAATGTACACCTGCGGCGCGCCGACCAGCTGCATGATCTCGATTTCATCGCGCCGCGCGTACAGGGCCAGCCGGACCACGTTCGTGACAGTCAACGCGGCGGCGATGGTCAGCACGGAACCCAGCAGGAGGCCGATGCCGCGAATCACCGAAATCGCGGCCTGGAGACGGTCGAGCCATTGGCGGTCGTACCGCACGTCGGCGATGCCCGGCATCTGCCGCAGCCTGCCGGCCAGACTGTCGACGTTCTCTGACTGGTCCGGCGTGCGCAACCGCACGTCGTACGAGGCCGGCAGCGGGTTGTCGCCGCCGCCGATGGCCGCCGCAAGATCCGCGAACGTCTGTTTGAACCGGGTCAGCGCATCGTCCTTCGACACGTACTCGCGCGACGCGACGAGGGGTGCCGACGCGAGTACGTTCTCGATCGCGCCGCGTTCCACCGGCGTCACCTCGTCTTTGAGGTACACGGACATCTCGGCGGCGCTCCCCCAATCGGCGCCGAGGCGCTGCAGATTCGAGGTCACCAGCAAGAACCCACCCAGCACGAAGAGCGCGAGACCGATGGTGACCGTCGACAGCAGGCCCGACTGGCGGCCGCGCCACAAACTGGTCAGCGCTTCGTCCACGGCGTATTTCAGCGCGCGCATCACCCGACCTCGACGATACGGCCGTGATCGAGCGTGATGGCCCGACGGCCGACGCGCCGAATCAGCTCGCGGTCGTGCGTGGCGACGACGACAGTCGTGCCGCGGGCGTTGATTTCGCGAAACAGGTTCATGATGTCGAGGGACAGATCCGGATCGAGGTTGCCGGTTGGCTCGTCAGCGAGCACGAGCTGAGGATCGTTGACCAGCGCGCGCGCGATCGCAATCCGCTGCTGCTCGCCACCTGATAACTCTTCAGGAAAGGCGTTCATCCGGTGCTGCAGCCCGACCCATTTCAGCACCTGGAACGTCTTGCGCTGCTGCACGCCGAGGGCGACGCCGAGCACCCGCATCACGAACGCGACGTTCTGAAACACGGTGAAGCGCGGGATCAGCCGGAAGTCCTGGAACACGAACCCGACCGTCCGCCGGTACGCCTGAACCTGCGCACCGCGCAGCTCGCTTATATCGCGGCCGCCGACTTTCAGGTGTCCGTCGGTCGGCACGTCCTCACGCAGAAGAAGACGCAGCAGCGTCGACTTGCCGGCGCCGCTCGGGCCGGTGAGGAACATGAACTCGCCTTTGTCGATGGTGAGCGAGAGATCGCGCAGCGCGTACACGCCGCGGCTGTAGAGCTTGGAGAGGTGATAGGCCTCGATCACGCTGCCTGTGCACCCACGGGCCGGCGAAGGGCAAGAGATTGTTGCAGAAGGATTTCGAGTATACCGCAGGTCGGGCCCGTCTGGTAGGGTTATCCCGCCTCGAGCGCTTTCTTAAGAACCTGATTCACCCGCGTGGGATTCGCCTTACCCCCGGCGGCTTTCATCACCTGACCGACGAGGAATCCGAACGTCGTCGTCTTCCCCGCTCGGTACTGCTCCACTGCGGCAGCGTTTTTGGCGAGGATGTCGTCGACCAGCGCGAGGATCGCCGACTCGTCGTCGATCTGAGTGAGACCCTCGGCTTTGACAATTTCGTCAGCGCTCAGTGCCGACGCGAACATCTTCTCGAACACGTCCTTCGCGATCGATCCGCTGATCGTGCCGTTGTCGATCAGCGCGATCAGACCCGCCAACCGATCCGGTGCAAGCGGGGCTGCCGCGATGTCGGCGGCGGTCTCTTTTAGTTTGCGCGCGAGCTCGCCCATGATCCAGTTGCTCGCCAGCTTTGGGGGCGCGCCCGCACGAATCGTCGCTTCGACGTAGTCAGCCATCGCGCGCGACTCGGTCAGCTGGGTTGCGTCGTACTCTGGAAGCGCGTACGCCTCGACGAACCGCCGCCGCCGCGCATCGGGCAGTTCCGGCAGGCTATCGCGGATCGCCGCGACCCGCGCGGCATCGACGACAAGCGGCGGCAGATCGGGCTCGGGAAAATACCGGTAATCGTGCGCTTCTTCCTTGCTGCGCATGCTCATCGTCTGACCGGCATCGGCGTCCCACAACCGCGTTTCCTGCACGACGCGGCCGCCTTCCTCCAGGAGGGCGACCTGGCGGTCGATTTCGTACTCGAGCGCCTTCTGCAGAAAGCGGAACGAATTCAAATTCTTCACCTCCGCCTTCGTGCCGAGGACGTCCGCGCCGGCGGGCCGCACCGAGACGTTCGCGTCGCAGCGAAGGCTGCCCTCTTCCATGTTGCCGTCGTTGACCCCCAGCCACACGAGGATCGCGCGCAAACGGCTGAAGAACTCGGCCGCGTCGGCGGCCGACCGGAGATCGGGCTCGGTGACGATCTCGATAAGCGGCACGCCGCTGCGGTTGAAGTCGAGATAGGTCTTGCGATCGGAATCTGGAAACCCCTCGTGCAGCGATTTGCCGGCGTCTTCTTCCAGGTGCACGCGCGCGATGCCCACGCGACGAGGCTCTCCGCCGCTCGAGAATTCGACGGAGCCGTCGGTGGCCAGCGGCCGCTCGTACTGCGAGATCTGGTAGCCCTTGGGCAGGTCGGGATAGAAATAGTTCTTGCGCGCGAAGACGGAGGTCTCGTGAATCGTGCAGCCCAGCGCCAGGCCCGCGCGCACGCCGAAGTCGACCGCGGCCCGGTTGAGGACCGGCAGCGCGCCCGGCAACCCGAGACACACCGGACAGACGTGCGTGTTGGGGCCGCCGCCAAAGGCCGCGCTGCAGCCGCAGAAAAGTTTCGAGGCGGTCAGAAGGTGGGCGTGGACCTCGAGGCCAATGACCGCTTCGTAAGAGGACATGAGGCTGGGAGCTGGGGGCTGGGGGAAGGCGTCTGTTCTTCCAGCCTCCAGGCCCTAGCCTCTAGCCTCCACGACTCTTTAGACTTTCGGTCCGGCCGCTTTTACGCCGGCGGTGACGTCGGCTTCGAATGTCTTGAAGTTCTCCGCGAACATCTGCGCCAGCTTCGCGGCCTGCACATCGTAGGCAGCCGGGTCGGCCCAGGTATTCCTCGGCTTCAGCACATCGGCCGGCACACCGGGGCACGCGGTCGGCACGTCGAGGTTGAAGATCGAATCCTTTTCGTACGCGACGTGATCGAGCGCGCCGGACAGGGCCGCGTTGATCATGGCTCGTGTGAACGTAATCTTCATCCGCTTGCCGGTGCCATACGGTCCGCCGGTCCAGCCGGTGTTGACGAGCCACACACGCGCCTGATGCTGCGCGATTTTTTCGCCGAGCATCCGCGCGTAAAAGCTGGGCGCGAGCGGCAGGAACGGCGCGCCGAAGCAGGTGCTGAAGGTCGCCTGAGATCCGCTCACCCCTTTTTCGGTGCCGGCCACTTTGGCCGTGTATCCCGACAGGAAGTGGTACATCGCGCCGTCGGGTGTCAGCCGCGAGATCGGCGGCAACACGCCGAACGCGTCCGCCGTCAGCATGACGACGTTGCGCGGATGTCCACCCTGACCCGAGGCGACGGCGTTGTTGATGAACGCAATCGGATATGCGGCCCGCGTATTCTCGGTCAGCCGGTCGTCGTCGAGATCGAGCTCGCGCGTTTCCGGATCGACGACCACGTTCTCGAGGACGGTGCCGAACCGGCGCGTCGTCGCGTAGATCTGCGGCTCCGCTTCCGCCGACAGCTTGATGGTCTTCGCGTAGCACCCGCCTTCGAAGTTGAACACGCCGCGGTCGCTCCATCCGTGCTCATCGTCGCCAATCAGCATCCGTTCCGGATCGCTCGACAGCGTGGTCTTGCCGGTGCCCGACAGCCCGAAGAACAGCGCCACGTCGCCCGCGCTGCCGATGTTGGCCGAGCAGTGCATCGAGAGGACGCCCCGCAGCGGCAGAATGTAGTTGAGGATGCTGAAGATAGACTTCTTCATCTCTCCGGCATAGCTGGTACTGCCGATCAGGACGAGCTTCTTGGCGAAATTCACGGCAATCACGGTGTCGCCGTTCGTGCCATGCCGTTTCGGATCGGCGCGAAAGCTCGGCGAGTCGATCACGGTGAATTCCGGCGTCTGCGTGGTCGCCGCGGAATCGATGATGAACAGGTTCCGGGCGAACAGGTTGTGCCAGGCGTATTCGTTGATCACTCGAACCGGCAGACGGTATTCAGGGTCGGCGCCAGCCAGACAGTCCAGCACGTAGAGCTCTTTGTCCTTCAGGGACTTGAGCATGTCGCGGTGCAGCGCATCGAACTCGGCCGCGCCCATCGGCCGGTTGACCTTGCCCCAGGCGATGTGCGCCTCGCTCGACGGCTCGCGCACCACGAACTTGTCGTTCGGGGAGCGGCCGGTGTGATGGCCGGTGCGGCAGGCCAGCGGACCGTGGGCCGCGAGGATACCCTCTTCGCGTCGAAGCGCCTCTTCGTACAACGCGGCAGCCGACAGGTTCCATTTCACCGATGTCGTGTGGATTCCTTCGCGTTCGAGACCGAGGCCTCGCTCGACTTCAATACTCATTCAAGGCTCCAACCGCGAGGTCCATTCCGATGCCGACCAGGCGGCTCGGAGAGCGGTGCAAGGCATGCGTGGACAGCACTATACGCAGAAGCTGCGGATCGTACCGTCTCCACTAATCTAAGTCAACAATTCCAGTTAATTGAGGTAGACTGTAAACACTATTCCGCCCCGTTCGTAATACCCCTATGAGTAATGACTCCCGGAACGCTCTTGGTTTCTCCGCGGTCGACGTCGTCGCAGACCTCGCGGCAAACGCGCCCGTTCGCGCGCGGCGTCCGGGCGCCGCGCCGGTCTCGAAAGACACGCAGCTGGCGGTCGACATCCGCCGGTTGGTCGAGCGTGGAGAGATGGAACAGGCGCGGGAACTGTTTGGCGGCCTGGTGGAAGCCCATCAGCGGCGCGCGTTGCGGATCGCGTATCAGTATCTGCGCGACGTCGCGGAGGCCGACGAGGCCGTTCAGGACGCGTTCGTCAAAGTCTTCGCACACATCGCCTCGTATCGCGAGGCGTGGCCCTTCGAGGTCTGGTTTACACGGATTCTCATCAACGGCTGCCTCGATCGCCGGAAATCGCGGGCGCGGCGCGAGCGCTGGCTGGTTCCAGCACACGACTCCAGCGAGGGGGAGGCGCGTTACGCGTCGGTGGCGGGGTCGCCCGACGCCAGTCCAGAGGCGCGGCTGCTCGCGCGGGAACGCCGCGAGCGCCTTACAGCCGCCATCGATCGCCTGGATGGCCGTCAGCGGACCGTCTTCATGTTGTGTCACTACGGCGACCATTCGCCGAGAGAAATCAGTGCCATGACCGGGTTGAACGAATCGACCGTGCGAGTCCACCTGTTTCGCGCCGCGCGCAAGCTGCGCGGCCTGCTGGGAGGAAAGCCGTGATGAACCGCGCGCACCACCTCCAGGACGAGCGCCTGTTCGACTGCTACCTTGCCGTGCGAAGCGGCGAAAGCCTCGACCCGCCGGTCGTCGAGCACCTCACTGACTGCGACGCATGTGGCGAGCGCTACGCGGAGCTCACCCGGTCCATGGACACGCTGAGCGTCGACGCGGCCGCCGAAGCCGACGCGATCTTTACGCCCGAGCGCCTGCGGGCACAGCAGCAGCAGATCGGCCGCCGGATCGAACATCTGGGCCAGCCAGCCCGCGTCATTACGTTCCCGGGCCGCGCCGGCAGTCATCATACCGGCGCCTCCGCTCCGCGCTCCGTACGCCGCTGGATTGCGGCGGCAGCCGCGGCCGGTTTGTTCATTGGCGTCGGCACGGGCCTGCTCCTCGACTGGGAAGCGGCTCGCGGCGGCTCGGTCCGCACGAAGACGCTCGCGCGGCAGGCGGTGCTCAAGCCGCCCGCCGCCGCCGTCGAGACCGTCCGCCCTGACATCTCGGAATTTTACGACCAGGAGTTCCTGTCCGACCTCGAGCTCGCCGGCGACCGTCCGCGCACGCGTGAGCTGCTGGCGTTCGACGCGCTGACGCCGCACGTCCGCGAAATCACCCTTCGATGAGGCCAGAGCGGACCCACCGTTCCTGATGGCCTCGCTGATCTTCCGAAAAGGGCTCGACCTCAAAGATGCCGTCGCCGGCATGCTGGCCGAGACCTATCACAGCGCCATCGTCGAACGGATCAAGTCGGAGGATTTCGTCTACCACGCCGGGCGGTTGACCATCCATCTGGCGCGTGAATTCGGCTTCTGCTACGGGGTGGATCGGGCCGTCGATTACGCGTACCAGACGCGGCAACGGTTTCCCGAGCGCGCCGTCTTCCTCACCGGAGAAATCATTCACAACCCGCACGTAAACGCCCGGCTTCGATCGATGGGCATCGGCTTTCTGATCGACGACCCGACGTCCTTCGATCGGCTCGGCGCCGACGACGTCGTGATTCTGCCGGCCTTCGGGGTCACGGTCGCGATGCTGCGGCAGCTCGAGCAGCGCGGCTGCACCCTCATCGACACCACGTGCGGGTCGGTGTTGAACGTGTGGAAAAACGTCCGCCGCTACTGCGAAGGCGGCTACACCTCCATCATTCACGGCAAGGCGTGGCACGAAGAGACCCAGGCGACCGCGGCGCAGGCCGTCGAATACGGCGGACGCTATCTCGTCGTGCTCAATCGCCAGGAAGCGCACACGCTCTGCGACTACATCCGTCACGGCGGGCCCCGATCAGCGTTCATCGCGCAGTTCTCCGCCGCTGCCTCGGAAGGATTCGATCCCGATAGGGACCTGCAGCGCATCGGCCTCGCCAATCAGACGACGATGCTGATGTCCGAATCGATGGAGATCGGCGAGATGCTGAAGGCAGCGATGCTCGATCGCTACGGCGATGAAGCCTTGAAGGCGCATTTCCAGGCCTTCGATACGATCTGCAGCGCGACCCAGGATCGTCAGGACGCGGTGCTCGCGTTGCTCGAACAGAAGCCGATCGACCTGATGATCGTGATTGGGGGCTACAACAGCAGCAACACGTGCAATCTGGCGCGCATTTGCGCCGCGTCGCGGCCGACCTTTCACATTGCCGAACCCGAGTGCCTGATCTCGGCCGACGAGATCCGCTACAAACCGGTGGGCGGGGCGACGGAAGTAACCGCCCGCAACTGGCTGCCGGCCGCCGGCTCGATCGCCATCGGGCTGACCTCTGGTGCCTCGACCCCAGACAACCTTATGGGCGCCGCCATCGCCACGCTGACCGAGTTCGCCGCGGCGCACTAAACGGACTAGCCGCCTCCGTCGTATTTCTAGACAACCCGCTTGTTTTGGGCTTTTCCTAGAGGTTTACGCATGAGGCCGCGCATTTTCGGCCGGGCCCTGGCTGCCCTTCTCTTGATGGGGTTTGCGGCCGTGGCCGCCGGGCAGTCGGGCTTTCCCTGGTGGAAGGACGACAAGGTCATCAAAGAGCTCGGGCTCTCCACTGACCAGTCGACGCGTATCGACAACCTCTTTCGCGGGACGATGCCCCAGTTGCGTCAGGGGCGGGAAGAACTGGACCGCCATGAAGCCGAGTTGTCGCGGCTGATCGAAAACAACGCCGACGAGGCGCTGGTCATCCGGCAGATTGACAAAGTGGAGGCGCTGCGGGCCAGTTTAAACAAAAAGCGCCAGCTCATGCTCCTGCACATGCGACAGGTGCTGACGGCGAAACAGAACGTCAAGTTCAAAGCGGTCTTCGAACAATGGCAGCGCGATAATCCGCGGCCGCCCCGCCCGCCAGCGGGCAGAGACGGCAGAGACGGCAAAACACGCACCGAAGGGCGATGACAGTCTTGGTGAAGAGGATGAACCGAATGACACGCAACCGATCGGTCTGGATTCTGACGACCACGCTCTCGCTGGCGGCCCTGACGGTCTCCCTGTCCGCGCAGCAAACTTCAGAGGGACGCATTCACGACCTCATCCGCCTGGCGGCCGAACGCGCCGCCGCCAATCAGGCGCCGGCGCAGAGTCCGGCGACGCAGGGTCAGACGACTCAGACGACGCTCTCCGCCGCCGGCGACACGCGGCCGGTCGTCCGACTGTCGCTCGACGACGTGGTGAAGCTGACGCTGGACAAGAACCTCGACATCGCCGTCCAGCGCCTGAATCCGGAAATCAACGACATCGCGCTTGCGAGTCTCCGCTCGGTCTACCACCCGGCCCTGACGTCGCTGATCCAGACCCAGTCCACCACGAGTGCGTCGACCTCGACCATCGCCGGCGGCACGTCGGCCGGCCAGGCCGTCGTCAACGATCAGGCCGCGTACAATGGCGGTATCGCGCAGAGCATGCAGTGGGGTGGCGGCTCGCTCGCCGTTCAGCTCAATAACAACCGGACGTCGACGACAAGCGCCAACTCACTGTATAACCCGTCGTACAACACGAACTGGTCGGGACAGTACACGCAGCCGCTGCTGCGCAACTTCCGGATTGACTCGACCCGCCAGCAGATCCAGGTGGCGCGAATCAACCGCGACATCTCCGACGTTCAGCTGAAGGCCTCCATCACCAACACGCTGTCCAACGTCCGGAACGCGTACTGGGACTTCGTCTTCGCGACACAAGCCGTCGATGTCGCACAGAAATCACTCGACCTCGCGAGCAAGCTGGTCCAGGACAACCAGACGCGCGTGCAGGTCGGCACCATGGCGCCGATCGACGTCGTGCAGGCGCAATCGGAAGCGGCCACTCGCAAGCAGGCGCTGGTCACCGCGCAGTCGACGAGGCGCACGACGGAGCTGGCCCTGAAGCGCTTCATCGTCAGCGGCGCCGACGATCCGACCTGGAACGCCGCAATCGATCCAACCGACCGTCCGGACTTCCGTCCCGAGACCATCGATGTCGCCGCCGCGGTGCGCCGGGCGCTCAGCGAGCGCACCGACGTCGCCATCGCGAAGAAGAACACCGAAGGCAACGACGTCACGCTGAAGTACCTCCAGGACCAGATGCGGCCGCAGGCCGATCTGGTCGCCAACTACGGATTGAATGGTCTCGGCGGAACCCAGCTCCTCACAGCGGGAACCGGCGTCAACCGCGAGGTCATCGGCACCATTCCAGGCGGTTATGGGGACGCGCTCAATTCGCTGTTCCGGAACAGTTATCCGCGCTGGACCGTGTCGATGAACTTCAGCTATCCGCTCGGCCTGAGCTCACAGGAAGCGTCTGTGGCCCGCGCGCGGGTACAGCTCAATCAGGTGCAGGCGCAGTTGAAACAGGTCGAGTTGCAGGTGGCCAACGACGTCACCAGCGCGGCCATTCAGGTGCAGAACGCGGCCGAAGCCGTGCAGGCGGCGCAGGCGGCCAGCGGGCTCTCGCAGCGGAAGCTCGAGGCGGAACAGAGCAAGTTCGAGGTGGGCATGTCGACGAACTACTTCGTCGTGCAGGCGCAGCGCGATCTGGCCGACGCGCAGAACAGCGAACTGCGCGCGGTGCTCAACTACCGAAAGGCGCTCGTCGAGATGGAACGGGTGCAGAGCACGACCCTGCAGAGTCTCAACATCACGGTCCTGGGCCGGTAACCGATTCGTTCGACGAACGATCTGAACCAAACGGAGCATCATGAAACGCGCAATCATCGTTCTGCTCATCATCGCGGGCATCGGCGCCGGGGCCGGGGCGTATTACATGCGCCGCGGCGGCGACGAAGTCACGGTGAACACATCGCGGGTCACCCGCGGCGACATCGTCGACACCGTTGCCTCCACCGGGGCCCTGCAGGCGGTGACGACGGTGCAGGTCGGCAGCCAGGTGTCGGGCAACATCTCGGAGCTCAAAGCCGACTTCAATGACATCGTCAAGAAAGACCAGGTGATCGCGCGCCTCGATCCGCTGCTCCTCGACGCCCAGCTGCTGCAGGCCCGCGCGAATCTCACCCAGACGCAGGCCAATCTGATCAAGGCCCAGAGCGATCTCGAACGAACCAAGGTCCAGCTGCAGGACGCGCAGCAGAAGTACACGCGCGCCAAGGAGCTGTCCGCGAAGAGCCTGCTCCCGCTGAGCGAGCTCGACGCGGCCAAGGTCGCCGTGGACACCGCGCAAGCCGGCGTGCAGTCTCAACAAGCCACCATCACGCAGGTATCTGCATCGATCAAGCAGTCAGAAGCGTCGGTCAGTCAAGCGCAGGTCAACCTCGACCATACGGTGATCACGGCGCCGATCGACGGCATCATCATTCAGCGGAGCGTGGACGTCGGTCAGACCGTCGCGGCCAGCATGTCGGCGCCCACCCTGTTCATCATTGCAGCCGACCTGACGAAGATGCAGGTGAACGCGAGCGTCGATGAATCCGACGTCGGGCGCATTCGGCCGGGTCAGCCGGTCACGTTCCGCGTCGACGCGTATCCCGGCACGCAGTTCGAAGGTACGGTGGCGCAGGTCCGGCTGCAGCCGAAAGTCGTCCAGAACGTCACAACCTACGAGACCATCATCAACGTGCCGAACCCGGAGCTCAAGCTCAAGCCCGGCATGACGGCGAACCTGCGCGTGCAGATCGCGCGGCGCACCGATGTCCTGCGCGTGCCGAACGCGGCGCTGAGGTTCCGCCCGACGACCGACATCTTCGCCGCACTCAACCAGCCCGTGCCACCCGAGGCTCAGGTGGCGGGTGGCGGCCGCGGTCAAGGCGGACGTGGCGGTGGGGGCCGCGGCCGCGACGGACAAGGGGGCGCTGCCGGCGCTCCGGCAGCCGGTCAGGCGGCCGGCCAGGCACAAGTCTCCCCGGCCGGGCAACCGCCAGCGGCACGCGGATCATCACCAGCGGGCCAGCCGGCGGCAGGTGCGCCCTCGGCGTCCGCTCAGACAGGCGTTGCTCCGGACGGTAACGGTGGACGTCGTCGATTTGGCGGCGACGGATCCGGAGGCGGTGATCGCGCCGGCGGATTCGGCGGAGGCCGAGGCGGCTTTGGCCGTGGCCGTGGCGGCGACCAGGGCGCAAGCGCCGATCGGGGTTCCGGCGGCGGAGGCTTCGGCGGCCGCGGTGGAAATCAGGGCGGCGGCCGCGGCGGAGATCCGGCGGCGCGCCTCGAGCGCTTCAAGAACATGTCGCCCGACGAGCAGACGCAGTTCATCGCGCGGATGAAAGAGCGCGGCGGCGACACCAGCGCATTCGACGCGGCTCTCAAGGCCCCCGGGGCGCCCGGGAAGGCGACCGGCAAGGCGCCCTCCACCGCGAAAGCGGCGGCGCCGGCAGCGGGAACCATCGACGCGCTCTTCGCGCCGCTGCCGACGGTCGAGACGCGAGGCAACGCCTGGCTTTGTGTCCGTTGTGACACGCCGAACAAAGAGCTGAAGCGCGTCAACCTGCGCCTCGGAATCACCGACGGCACACAGACCGAGCTGATCAGCGGTGAGTTGCAACCCGACCAGGAAGTCGTCACCGGCGTGATTGTCGGGAACGTTCGCGCGACGCCGCAGGCCGGCGGCCAGGGCAACCCGCTGCTCCCGCAGCAAGGCCGTGGAAATCAGGGGTTTGGTGGCGGCGGCGGCAATCGAGGAGGCGGGCGATAAGCGATGGCCACTCCGCTTGTCATATCGGTCAAGAACCTCGTCAAAACCTACGTGGTCGGCGAGGTCGAGGTCAAAGCGCTCCGCGGGGTGAACCTCGACATCCAGCGCGGCGAGTTCATGGCGGTCACGGGACCGTCGGGATCCGGCAAGTCGACGTTCATGCACATCGCGGGGTGTCTGGACAAACCCACGTCGGGCCAATATTTTCTCGACGGCGACGACGTGTCCCGGATGTCGAAGGATCAGTTGGCGGCCGTGCGGAACAAGAAAATCGGGTTCGTCTTTCAGGGATTCAACCTGCTCTCGCGCACGTCCGCCCTGGACAATGTGGAGTTGCCGCTGCTCTACGGCGGAGGCTTCAAGACGGTCGAGCGCCACAAAAGAGCGATGGACGTGCTCACGGCGGTCGGTCTCGAGAACCGCGCCGATCACCATCCGAATCAGCTGTCGGGCGGTCAGCAACAACGCGTCGCCATCGCCCGATCGCTGATCAACAACCCGTCGATTCTGCTGGCGGACGAGCCGACCGGGAACCTCGACACCCGCACCAGCATCGAAGTCATGGACATCTTTCAGAAATTGAACACCGAGCGCGGCATCACGGTCCTGCTCATCACGCACGAGCACGACATCGCGGAATACGGGACCCGGATCGTTCAGTTCCGCGACGGCCACGTGGTCTCGGATCACGCGGTCGCCCGAAGACGGCACGCGGAGGAAGAACTAGCGGCGTTGCCGGTGGAAGCGGCGGTAGGATAGACGGTCGTCAGTCGTCAGTCAGCGGTTGAGATCAACAGTCGTCAGTCGAGGAGCCAATCATGTCAGTCTTCATGGTCTTCCGGATCGCATTAAAAGCGCTCGGCCGCAACAAGATGCGCACGGCGCTGACCATGCTCGGCATGATCATCGGCGTCGCCGCGGTCATCACGATGGTCGCGCTCGGCACCGGCGCGCAGTCGTCGATCGACGCGCAGATTCAGACAATGGGCACCAATACCATCCAGGTACAGGCCGGCAACTTCACGCAGGGGGGCGTTCGGCAGGGACAGGGTAATGCGAGCACGCTGACCCCCGATGACGCCACCGCGATTTCTCAGGTCCCGGGCGTGCTCTATACGGCGGCCTCGCAGCAGACACGCGGGCAGATGGTCGCCGGCAACCTGAACTGGAACACGCAGATGGAAGGCACCGACATCGACTTCCCGCTCATCAACTCGTGGCAGGTCGAGAGCGGCTCCTTTTTTACCGCTCAGGACGTCACCACCGCGGCCAAGGTCGTGGTGCTGGGATCGATCGTGCGCGACCAGCTCTTCGGACCTGAAGTCGATCCGATCGGTCAGACGATTCGCATCCAGCATCTGCCGTTCACCATCATCGGCGTCATGGCGAGCAAGGGACAGTCCAACGTCGGCGAGGATCGGGACGATAAGGCGTACACGCCGTACACCACCGTGATGAAGAAGATGCGCAACATCCAGTTCGTCCAGCGGATCACGGTCTCGGCCGCGTCGGCGGGCGAAGTCACGGCGGTCGCCGATCGGATCGCGTCGCTGCTGCGCGTGCGCCACAAGATCCAGTCGGGCGATCCCGACGACTTCATGGTCCGGACCATCGAGGAGATGGCCAGCGTGCGGAAAGAAGCCACGCAGACCATGACGGCGCTGCTCGCGAGCATCGCCGGCGTGTCGCTGCTGGTCGGCGGCATCGGCATCATGAACATCATGCTCGTCTCCGTCACCGAGCGGACGCGCGAGATTGGCCTGCGCATGGCCATCGGCGCCCGCGGCCGCGACGTGCTGCTGCAGTTCCTCGTCGAAGCGGTCGTGCTCAGCATGTTCGGCGGCGGGATCGGGATTGCGTTGGGATTCGGCTTCGCGCAGGGCGTCACGCTCTGGCAGGGCTGGCCCACGGCCGTGTCGGCCAACTCCGTGGCGATCGCGTTCGGATTCGCAGCGGCGACCGGCGTCTTCTTCGGATTCTATCCAGCCCGCAAGGCCGCCGCGTTGGATCCGATCGAAGCGCTTCGCTTCGAGTAATGAAGCAATAAGGACATCGAACACAGCCGGTACTCAGGTAACGACCAGGGCTGCTGACCAAGCGGCCCTGTATACTTAAAGACCGTTCGCATTCATGCGCGCCCCATATCTTCTCGTCCTGGGTTTGTCCCTTACCGCGGCATCTTCGGCCTTCGTGGGCTGTTCGGGCGGCGAAGCGTCGAACACCGCGCAGCCGGCCGGCGGCCGCGGCCAGGCGCAGACGGCTGTGCCGGTGACCATCGGGACGGTGGTCCGGAAATCGATGCCGATCGAGATCCGCGTCATCGGCTCGGCGGAGGCCTACTCCACGGTGTCGGTCCACGCGCAGATCACGGGCCAGCTCACGTCCGTCGCCTTCAAGGAAGGCGACGACGTCACGCAGGGCCAGCCGCTTTTCTCGCTTGATCGCCGTCCGCTCGAGGCGGCGCTGCAGCAGGCGCAGGCGAACCTGGTACGCGACGTCGCGCAAGCCGAGAACGCGGAGTCTCAAGCCAAGCGATATCAGGATTTGGCTGAACGCGGCATCGCGACGCGCGAGCAGGTCGATACGACCCGCAGCGGCGCGGCGGCGCTGACGGCGACGGTCGAAGCGGATCGGGCGGCGATCGAGAACGCCAAAGTGCAAATGCAGTATGCGACGATCAACGCGCAACTATCGGGTCGGACCGGCGCCCTGATGGTGCATGAAGGGAACCTGGTCCGCGCCAACGACACGGTCCCGCTCGTCGTCATCAACCAGGTCGTCCCGATCTACGTCTCGTTCGCGATTCCCGAATCCAGGCTGCCCGAGCTGAAGCGCTACATGGCCCTCGGCTCGCTCAGCGTGGAGGCCCAATCTCCGACCGAGGATCGGCCCTCGCCGCGCGGGCACATCACGTTCGTCGACAACAACGTGGATCAGACGACAGGCACGATCAGAATCAAGGCGACGTTCCCGAACCAAGACCGCCGGTTGTGGCCGGGACAGTTCGTCAACGTGACGGTCGCGCTCACCGACGACCCGGCGGCCATCGTCGTGCCGTCGGCGGCCGTCCAGGTCGGCCAGCAGGGCCAGTACGTGTTCGTGGTCCGAGCGGACCGCTCGGTCGAATACCGCCCGGTTGTGGTCGAGCGCACGAGAGGCGAGGAAACAGTCGTCAAGAGCGGGCTCAAGATCGCCGAAACTGTCGTGACGGACGGGCATTTGCGTTTGGTGGCGGGCAGCCGGGTCAGCATCAAAGGGGAAGACGCCCCGAAGGTGGGGCCATGAATCTTTCCGCACTCTTCATCACGCGACCGGTCACCACGACGCTGATCATGCTGGGCATCCTCGTGTTCGGCACGATGGCGTACCGCACGCTGCCGGTCTCCGATTTGCCGACCATCGACTTTCCCACGATTCAGGTCAACGCGTCGCTGCCCGGAGCGAGTCCCGAGACGATGGCCTCCACGGTAGCGCTGCCGCTCGAGAAGCAATTCGCGTCGATTGCCGGGCTGACCAACATCAACTCAGTGAGCCAGCAGGGCTCGACCAATATCACGCTGCAATTTGATTTGAGCCGCAACATCGACGCAGCCGCGCAGGACGTGCAGGCGATGATCGGGCGTGCGTCCCGCCAGCTGCC
This sequence comes from Vicinamibacteria bacterium, assembly GCA_041485905.1. GTDB lineage: Bacteria > Acidobacteriota > Vicinamibacteria > Vicinamibacterales > CAVVIG01 > JAHFUI01. The sequence continues at coordinate 7,142 of JBGPKK010000040.1, read as the reverse complement.
GCCGCAGATGCCGGCGCCGCCGTCGTATCAGAAATCCAATCCCGGCGATCAGTCGACGATCTTGCTCGTCCTTCGGTCCGCGACCCTACCGATGTCGCTGATCGATGAATACGCGCAGCAGACCATCGCGCAGCGGATTTCAATGCTTTCAGGCGTCGCGTCGGTCGACGTGTTCGGATCCCAGAAGTACGCCGTCCGTGTGGACGTCGATCCGCGTGAGCTCGCGGCGCGCTCGATCGGCATCGACGATGTGGCCAGCGCGATTACGACCGCGAACTCGAACCTGCCCACCGGAACGATCTACGGCCAGAAAACGTTTGTCGTGCAGACCAACGGGCAGTTGATGCGCGCTTCCGCGTTCGGCCCCACGATCGTGGCGTATCGCAACGGCAATCCGGTGCGGCTCGAGGAGGTGGCGCACGTCTACGACGGCGTCGAGAACGACAGGTCGGCGGTCTGGCAACGGGGCGAGCGCTGCGTGCTGCTCTCGGTCCGCAAGCAGCCGGGCACGAACGTCGTCGAGGTGGTCGATCGCATCAAGGCCTTGTTGCCGACCATCAGGGCTCAGCTGCCCGCCGCCGCCGCGTTGGATATTCGCCAGGACCGTTCGGAGACCATTCGTGAGTCGGTTCACGACGTCAAGCTGACGCTCATGATTACGGTCGCGCTGGTCGTGCTGGTGATCTTCCTGTTCCTGCGGAACGTTTCTGCGACCCTCATTCCCAGTCTGGCGCTGCCCGCATCGCTCGTCGGCACCTTCATGGTTATGTACCTCCTCGGGTACAGCCTCGACAACCTGTCGCTCATGGCGCTCACGTTGTCGGTCGGCTTTGTCGTCGACGACGCGATCGTGATGCTCGAAAACATCGTCCGGCACATGGAAATGGGCAAGACGCCGATGGAGGCGGCGTTCGATGCCTCGAAGGAAGTCTCCTTCACCATCCTCTCCATGACGCTGTCGCTCGCCGCGGTGTTCATCCCGGTGCTCTTTATGGGCGGCATCGTCGGCCGGCTGCTGCACGAGTTCTCGGTCACCATCGGCGTCGCGATTCTGGTCTCGGGATTTGTGTCGATCAGCCTGACGCCGATGCTGTGCAGCCGGTTTCTGAAGCCACCGCACAGTCAACGTCACGGCTGGTTCTACAACGCCTTCGAAGTGATGTTCGACGGCTGGCTGCGTCTGTACGATTGGTCGCTGCGACTGACCCTGCGTCATGGCCTCGTGACGATGGCGGTGTCGATCGCGTTGCTCGGGGGCACGGCGTACCTGTTCACCGTCGTGCCGAAGGGGTTCCTCCCGAGCGAGGATCAGGGCCGGTTCATGGTCAACACGGAAGCGGCGCAGGGAATCAACTTCGATGACATGGTGCGCCACCAGCTGCAGGTCGCCGACATCCTCACGAAGGATCCGAACGTGGCCAGCACCAACGTCATGGTTGGCGCGATTGGCAACAGTGCCAGCGCGTTGAATACCGGCCGCGTCTGGGTCGAGTTGAAGCCGCGCGACCGGCGGACGATGTCGGTTGACCAGGCCATCGCGGAGCTACGGCCAAAGGTCGCGCAGATTCCCGGTATCCGAGCGTTCATGACCAATCAGCCGCCCATCAATCTTGGCGCAGGACAGGGCGGCCAGCGCGCACTGTATCAGTTCACGCTACAGGACACCGACACGGCCGAGCTGTACAAATACGCTCCGATCATGGAGGAAAAGATTCGGCAGGTGCAGGGGCTGGAGGACGTCAGCAGTGACCTGTTGCTGAGAAATCCTCAAGTCACGGTCGATATGGACCGCAACAAGGTCTCGGCGTTGGGGCTCACGGCGAACCAGGTCGAAAATGCGTTGTACAACGCCTACGGCACGCGACAGGTTTCGCAAATTTACGCGCCGAACAATCAATACCAGGTCATCCTGCAGGTGGCACCGCAATTTCAGAACGATCCGGCAGCCATGTCGCTGCTGTATGTCCGTTCGAATGCGGGTCGCCTGATTCCGCTCGAGGCAGTCGCCCGACTGAAGACTGATGTCGGGCCGTTATCGGTCAGCCATTTCGGTCAGCTCCCTGCGGCAACAATTTCCTTCAACCTGAAGCCCGGGTACGCGCTCGGCGATGCCGTCGATGCCATTCAAAGCCTTGCGGCTTCGACCTTGCCGTCGACCGTGGCCACCACGTTCCAGGGTGCCGCGCAGGCGTTCCAGGACTCCTTGCAGGGCCTTGGCGTGATCCTCTTAGCCGCCATCATCGTGATCTACATCGTGCTGGGCGTGTTGTACGAAAGCTTCACGCACCCGCTCACGATTCTGTCGGGCCTGCCGTCGGCGGGTTTCGGTGCGCTCCTGACGCTGTTGATCTTCAAGACCGAGCTCAGTCTGTATGCCTTCGTCGGCATCATCATGCTCGTCGGCCTCGTGAAGAAGAACGGCATCATGATGGTGGACTTCGCAATCGTGGCGCAGCGCCAGCACGGGAAGTCGCCGACCGAGGCGATCCACGAGGCCTGCCTCGTGCGGTTCCGGCCGATCATGATGACGACCATGGCGGCGCTCGTTGGCACGCTGCCGATTGCGTTGGGGTTTGGTGCAGGCGCGGAATCGCGGCGGCCGTTGGGCCTTGCCGTCGTCGGCGGCCTGCTCGTCTCGCAGTTGCTGACGCTCTACATCACGCCGGTGTACTACACGTACATCGAAGGCGGCCGCCAGTGGCTGGCCAGACGACGGACCGCGCCCGCCACGGCACAACCCGGCGGCTACTCGCCGGCGGACGTCCCCATCGCTTTGCAGAGCGCCGGAGAAGGCCGGGGACAGCCCTGAACGGTGCTTCGCATCAAGAAACCATAATGGAGTGCGCATTAAGCGTCCCTAAGGGCCGCAAGTTCGCGTAAATGCGCACCCTTCGTCGCGCGTAATACTCTTCGGGACAACATTCCACTCGTACCCGATTTCTCCTGGAGATTACCTTCGTGCACCGAATCGCGGCACTTCTTGTCTGTTGTGTCCTGCTTGCCGGGGGCGCGGCCTGTACCAGTGGCACGTCGGCCGCATCAGGCGGCGGCCGGGGTGGCCGCGGCGGCCGCGGGGGTGACGCCGGCGGCGCCGTGCCCGTCGTCACCGCGACCGTCACCCAGAAGGACGTACCGGTCGACATCGAAGGCATTGGCAACGTCGAGGCGTATACGAGCGTCAGCGTGCGATCGCAGGTCACCGGTCAGTTGACCGAGGTGCGGTTTCACGAAGGCGACTTCGTCAAGAAGGGCGAGCATCTGTTCTCGATCGATCCGCGCTCGTTCCAGGCGCAGCTCGAACAGGCCCTGGCGAACTTCAAGCGCGATGAAGCGTTGCTCAGTCAGGCGGAGGCGCAACTCGCCCGCGACGCCGCCAACGCCGAGTTCGCGCAGCTCACCGCCGAACGGCAGGCCCTGCTGAACGAGCGCGGCATCATTTCGAAAGATCAGGCGCAGCAGACGCGCGCCTCGGCCGACGCCAATGCGGCCACGGTGAAGGCCGACAAAGCGTCCATCGAAAGCGCCCGTGCGCAACTGGTCGCGCAGCAGGCGACGGTAGACAACGCGAAGGTGGCGCTCAGTTACACGATCATCCGGTCGCCGCTGGACGGCCGCACAGGAAACCTGGCCATCAAAGCCGGCAACCTCGTGACTGCGAACTCGACCGAACTGATGACGATCGCGCAGATTCAGCCCGCCTACGTGACCTTCTCGGTTCCCGCCGTGCACCTGCCGACGATCAAGCGCCACATGGTGGACGACAAGTTAGCCGTGAGCGCCACACCACAGGACGCCGAGGGGCACGTCGCGACCGGGCTGCTCACCTTCGTGGACAATGCCGTCGACTCCACGACCGACACGATCAAGTTGAAGGCGACCTTCGCCAACGCCGACCGATCGCTCTGGCCGGGCCAGTTCACGCGCGTCAACCTGCGCCTGGCGACGCTGTCGCAGGCCGTCGTGGTCCCCGGCCAGGCGGTGCAAACGGGCCAGGACGGGCAGTACGTGTTCGTCGTCAAGTCCGATTCGACCGTCGAGCAGCGGACGATCACGCCCGGCCAGCGCACGGGCGAAGACGTCGTCATCGACAAGGGCCTCGCGCCGGGCGAGACGATCGTGACGGAAGGGCAACTGAGGCTCGAACCGGGGACGCTCGTCCAGACCGGACGCGGCGGCGACCAGACCGGCGGGCGGGGGGGACGCGGCGGCCGTGGCGGACGCGGCGGCCGGGGTCGGCAACAGCAGTAGCCTCGTGACGGTGCCATGAACATCTCCGAGATTTTCATCAGACGCCCGATCGCGACGAGCCTGCTGATGGCCGCGATCGCGCTGTTCGGCGTCGTCGCCTACCGCGCGCTGCCGATCAGCGATCTGCCGCAGGTAGATTATCCGACGATCAACGTGCAGGCCGGCCTGCCCGGCGGGGATCCGGTCACCATGGCGTCGGCGGTGGCGAGCCCGCTGGAACGGCAGTTCACGACGATCGCCGGCGTCGATTCGATGGTGTCGCAGAGCGGGACCGGCAGCAGCCAGATCACGCTGCAGTTCGATCTGGATCGCGACATCTACAGTGCGACGGTCGACGTGCAGACGGCGATCGCGGCGGCCATGCCGCTGCTGCCGGCCACGATGACGTCGCCGCCTTCCTTCAAGAGGCAGAATCCCGCCGCTGAACCGATCCTGCAGCTCAACCTGACCTCGCCGACGGTGCCGCTGTCGGTCCTCGACGACTACGCCGAGACGTTGATCGCGCCGCGTATCGCGACGGTGAACGGCGTCTCGCAGGTGCAGGTGCAGGGCGCCTCCAAGTACGCCGTGCGCGTGCAGATCGATCCGGACAAGCTGCACGCGCAGCATATCGGGATCAACGAAATCGATCAGGCGCTGCAGAACTGGAACGTCAACATTCCGACCGGACAGCTGTTCGGCCCGACATCCACCTACAACATCAAGGCGGGCGGGCAGTTGATGAATGCCGCGGCGTTCCGGCCGATTGTGGTCAGCTACCGGGACGGCGCGCCGGTCCGGCTCGATCAGGTCGCCAACGTCATCGACAGCATCGAGAACGTGTTCAACGGGAGCTCGTTTTACTCGAAGGATGAGAACGGAAAGCCGCGGGTGCAGCGCGCGATCACGCTGCAGGTGTTGCGCCAGCCCGGGACCAATACCATCGAAGTCACCGACGCGGTCCGCCGGCTCCTGCCGGCGTTCGAGTCGCTGCTGCCGCCGTCGGTGCACCTGTCGGTGCGGCAGGATCGATCGAAAAACATTCGCAAGGCGTTCACGGACATCCAGATCACGATGCTCGTGACGCTGGTGCTCGTCGTGGGCGTGATCTTCGTGTTCCTGCACAATGGCTCCGCGACGCTCATTCCGGCCCTCGCCCTGCCCTTCTCGATCCTCGGCACGTTCGCCGTCATGCAGGCGCTGAATTTCAGCCTCAACAACCTCTCGATGATGGCGCTGATTCTCTCGATCGGTTTCGTCGTCGACGATGCGATCGTGATGCTCGAGAACATCGTGCGCCATATCGAGAACGGGGAGGCGCCGCTCGACGCCGCGCTCAAAGGCTCCAGGGAGATCGGGTTCACGATCATCACGATGACCACGTCGCTGGCGGCCGTCTTCATCCCGATCCTCTTCATGAGCGGAATTCTCGGCCGGTTGTTCCGCGAGTTTGCGGTAACGATCACGGCGGCCGTGCTGATCTCGGGTGTCGTGTCGGTGACGCTCACGCCGATGCTGTGCAGCCGGTTTTTGCGCGTCGTACACACCAAGAAGGGCTTCGCCGGGTTGATGGATCGGGCGTTCGATGGGCTGCTGCGTGGCTACGGGTGGAGTCTCCGGTTGGTTCTGCGGTACCGCGTCGTGATGCTCGGCGTCTTCGTCGCGGTGATCGTCGCGACCCTGCAGATGTACAACGTCGTGCCCAAGGGATTCATCCCCGATCAGGACAACGACTCGTTGTTCGTCAACCTGCGGGCCGCGCAGGGGACGTCGTACTACGACATGACCCGCTGGACGGAGGATGTGGCCAAACTCGTCATCCAGAACCCGTACGTCGAGTCGTTCGTGTCGGGCGCCGGCGGCAACGGCGGCGGAGGTCAGGCCAGCAACAGCCGCCTGATGGTGCAGTTGACGCCGCGCGCCTCCCGGCCGCTCTCTGCCGCGCAGATCGCCCAGCGCATGATCAGACCGCAGTTGCTGCGATTCCCCGGTTTCCGCGCGTTCGTCAACGTGCCGTCGGCGATTCAGATCGGCGGGCGCCAGGGCAACCAGAACTACAGCATCATGCTGCAGAGCCTGAACACCGACGAGCTCTATAAATGGGCGCCACTGCTGGAGCAGGCCATCGCCGATCAGGTGGGCGAGGTGCAGGATCCCTCGACCGACCTCGAGATGAAGAGCCCGCGAATCAACCTGGTGATGGATCGCGACAAAGCGGCGTCCGTGGGTCTGAACGCGACGCAGATCCAAAATGCTCTGTACGACGGGCTCGGACCGAAGTGGTCGTCGACGATTTACGGCGCGACGGCCCAATACAAGGTATTGCTCGAGCTCGATCCGAAATATCAGACGCAGGCCGACTCGCTGCGGAAGATCGCCTTCAAGACACCCGCGGGCGCGCTCGTGCCGCTCGAGTCGGTGGTCTCGTTCAAAGAAACCGTCGGTCCACAGTCGATCAACCATTCCGGGCAGCTGCCGTCGGTGTCGGTGTCGTTCGGACTGCGGCCGGGCGTGTCGCTCGGGACGGCGACGGCGCACGTCAAGCGGGTCGCCGACGCCCTGCTGCCGGCCACCATCACGACAAGCTTCGAGGGATCCGCCAGAGTATTCCAGCAGTCGATGACGAACCTGGGCCTGCTGCTGTTTATCGCGATTGGGGTGGTCTACATCGTGCTCGGTGCGCTCTACGAGAGCTACATCCATCCGTTGACGATCATGTCGGGCCTCCCCTCTGCGGGCCTTGGGGCGCTGATCACGCTCTGGCTGTTCGGCAACGAGCTGAACATCTACTCGTTTGTCGGGCTCATCATGCTCATCGGGCTGGTGAAGAAGAACGCCATCATGCAGATCGACTTCGCGCTGGACGCCGAACGCCAGCACGGCAAGACGCCGTCCGAGGCGATCTACGAAGGCTG
>JBGPKK010000039.1:0-32370 GCA_041485905.1 Vicinamibacteria bacterium | reverse complement strand
CTGACCATCGTGGCGCGGCCCGAGCTTCGCTCCGCGCTCGCCGACATCGTGTTTCGCGAGACGACGACCATCGGGCTCCGGCATGCTGACGTCGATCGGGAATGCCTGCGTCGCGAGGTCGTCTCGGTGGACACCTCTGTCGGCGCCGTGCGGTTCAAGATCGCGTGGCGGGACGGCCGCATTGTCAACGCCTCGCCGGAGTTCGATGACTGCGTCCGGCTCGCGGCCGTCAACAACCTGTCGGTCAAAGAAGTCCAGGCGCTCGCCGTGAAGGCCTATCGCACGTGAGCCGGTTCTTCCTTACCACCGCCATCGATTACGTCAACAGCCGGCCGCACCTGGGGACGGCTTACGAGAAGATCGTGGCGGACGTCATCGCCCGCTATAAGCGGCTCTGCGGCGTCGAGACGTACTTCCTGATGGGGAACGACGAGCATTCGCAGAATGTGTTTCGAAAAGCGACCGAAGAAGGCGTGTCGCCGCTCGCCTACTGCGATCGGATGGAGCAGGAGTTCCGCGACACATGGCGGCATCTCAATCTGTCGTTCGACGATTTCATCCGGACGACCGAACCGCGGCACAGAGCCGGAGTGACCGATCTCGCGAAGCGGATCCATGACGTGGGCGACATTTACGAGGGCGTGTACGAGGGGTGGTACTGCGTCGGCTGCGAGGCGTTCAAGCAGCAGAAGGATCTCGTCGACGGCAACAAGTGCCCGCTGCACCTCACCGCGCCGCAGTGGATCAAAGAGAAGAACTATTTCTTTCGCCTGGCCAAATACCAGAAATCTTTGCTTGATCATTTCGCTGCGCATCCGGAGTTCCTCCAGCCCGAGATGCGCCGCAACGAGATCCTGCGTCTGATCGAGAGCGGACTGGAAGACATTTCCGTCAGCCGCGCGGGGCAGGCCTGGGGCATCCCGCTGCCGTTCGACCCCTCGAGCGTCGTGTATGTCTGGTTCGACGCCCTGATCAACTACGCGTCGGCTGTCGGACTGGGCACCGATCCCCAGAAGTTCGAGCGCTGGTGGCCGGCCGATCTCCACATCATCGGGAAGGACATCACGCGGTTTCACACGGTGATTTGGCCGGCGATGCTCATGAGCGCCGGCGTCGCGCTGCCGCGCCAGGTCTTCGGCCACGGCTTTGTGACGTTCAAGGGTCAGCGGATGAGCAAGACGCTCGGGACGACGGTTGATCCGATCGAGGCGGCCTCGCGGTTCGGCGCCGATCCGCTTCGACTGTATCTGGTGAAGGAAATCGCGTTCGGCGGCGACGGCGATTTCTCGTGGGAGCGGTACGACGAGCGCTACAACGTCGATCTCGCGAACAATCTCGGAAATCTCGTCAGCCGGGTGACCGCGATGGCCAACCGGTATCGGCAGGGGCGGCTCGCGCCGACCGGAGCCGGATCCGATCAGCTGATCCGCCTCGGCGAGCAGGTCGCCGCCGATTACCGCCGCTCGATGGACGGGCTGGCGGTGCACGAAGGGGCCGCGGCTGCGTATCGGCTGATCGACGGGGCCAACGAGTTCATCGCCGCGACGTCCCCGTGGTCGCTGGCGAAGGATCCGGGCGCCGCAGATCGGCTCACTCAGGTACTCTTCGATGTCGCCGAAGCCATCAGGCTGGCCGCCGTGCTGCTGACCCCGATCATGCCGGACGCGAGCGCCGAGATCCTGCGCCGCGTCGGCAGTTCGAGCGACGGCCTTCAGCTCGACCGCGACGGGCGGTGGCGCAACGAAGGCGAGCGGGTGCTTGTGCAAGAAGGATCACTCTGGCCTCGTAAGGAGACGACAACGATGACTGACAATCCCATACCGCCGGACGCGCCATCACCAGGGGCGCGGCCTCCAGAATCCCCGGTCGCTCCATCAGCACCGGGCACCCAGCACCCAGCACCCAGCACCGGCACCCAGCACGGAGCACCCGGCACCGAGCACCCAGCACCCGGTCCTTCGCGCATCACCATCGACGACTTCATGAACGTGGAGCTGCGTGTCGCGAAGGTGCTCGCCGCCGAACGGGTCCCGAAGTCGAAAAAACTCATCAAGCTGCAGGTTGATGTCGGCACCGAGCAGCGGACGGTCGTGGCGGGAATCGCAGACGCGTACGAGCCGGATGCGCTCGTCGGCCGCACCGTGGTGATCGTGTTCAACCTGCAGCCCGCGACGCTGATGGGCGTCGAATCGAACGGGATGGTGCTGGCGGCGAGCCCAGAAGGCGGCAAGCCCACGCTGATCTCGTTCGAAGAACCGCCCCCGCCAGGGACGCGCGTGCGCTGACGTGATCGATTCGCACTGCCATTTGGCTGACGAGGTGTTTGCCGCCGATCTCGAGGCGGTGGTCGGTCGCGCCCGAGCAGGCGGGGTCGAACGGATCCTCGTCATCCTTGCGGCCGGCGATGCCACGGAAGCGGCGCAGGCGCGCAGACTCGAAGAGATCTGGGGCGACGTGCGCGTCTCGATCGGCGTCCATCCTCACCAGGCGAACCAGTTTGCCGGCGACCCCGCACGGGCGGCGGCGATCGTTCGCGAACAGTTCGCGGCCACGCCGTCTGCGCGCGGCGTCGGAGAAATCGGCCTCGACTACCACTACGACTTCTCGCCTCGCGAGGTGCAGCACGAGGTGTTCCGTGCACAGGTAGCGCTCGCGCGCGAGCTGCAGCAGCCGGTCATCATCCACACGCGAGAGGCAGACGAGGACACGATCGCCATCCTCGAGCAGGCAGGCGGGGGAGTCCTGCGAGGTGTCTTTCACTGCTTCACAGGCAACCGGGCGCTGGCTCGCGCTGCGCTCGGGTTGGGCTTCTACATCTCCGTGGCGGGCATCGTGACGTTCCCGAAAGCCGCCGACCTCCGGGAGACGCTTAAAGCCGTCCCGCTCGATCGTCTGTTGACCGAAACGGACAGTCCTTTTCTCGCGCCGGTCCCGCACCGCGGCAAGCGTAACGAGCCGGCGCACGTGGCGCGGGTCGTGGACGCGCTGGCGGCCCTGCACGGCGTCGCGCCGGCGGTGCTGGCCGCGCAGACATCGGCGAACTTCCTGGCTCTTTTTCGTCCGTGAGCGTCACTCGCGTCAAACCTTTCAACCTGAGTGAATGAGGCCGACCGGCGCGTTGACACCCTCGGGAACTTATGGTCAGATGGACGCGGCTCGACTGAATCATTGTGGAGAAATCTTCTCTCGACCTGTCGCAGATCTTCGATCCGATCCGCGCCGATCTGGAAAAAGTCGATCGCGAGTTCGGCCGTCACGTCCAGTCTCAAGTCGATCTGATCCCGAAGATCGGACAGTACATCCAGACGAGCGGCGGCAAGCGGATGCGCCCGGCCGTCCTCCTGATGGCGTCGCGGCTGTGCGGCTACGGGGGCGATCGCGCGATCCTCTACGCGGCTGTCGTCGAGTTCATTCATACGGCGACGCTCGTCCACGACGACATCATCGACGATTCGGATCTGCGTCGCGGCCGCCTGGCCGTGCATTCGCGCTGGGGCAACGACATTACGGTGCTGCTCGGCGACTACCTGTATATCAAGTCGATGGCGCTCGCGCTCACGCACGACGCCCTCGAGGTCATCCGCCTGCTGTGCGACGTGACGCTCCGGATGATCGAAGGGGAGCTGTACCAGCTCACGAAGAACGGCGACGCCGCCATCACCGAGGACGAGCACTTCGACATCATTCGGCGGAAGACGGCGTATCTGTTCGGCGGCTGCGCGCAGATTGGAGGCATGCTCGGCAACGTCGGCGCCGAGCGTGAGGAGGCGCTGCGCGAATATGGCTTCAACCTGGGCATTGCCTTCCAGCTCGTCGATGATCTGCTGGATGTGACCGGCGACGCCGCCGCGCTTGGCAAGCCGGTCGGGGGGGATCTGCGCGAAGGGAAGATGACGCTGCCGCTCATCCATCTTCTGCAGCAGAACGAAGAGGTCGGTAGCCGGATTGTGCGCGACATCATCGGCACCCGCCAGGTCGCGCCCGGGCAGTGGGAAGAGCTGCTGCGGGCGCTCAAAACCCACCGCTCGCTCGAGTACGCGTATCGCCGCGCCTCGGAGTTCGCCGAGCGCGCGAAGAAGTCGCTGTACGGGTTCCCGCCCAGCGCAGAGCGCGACGCGCTGCTCGCGCTGCCCGACTACATCCTCACGCGCGATCGATAGCGGCTGCGGCCGCGGATCTGCCGTAGGCCATGGCGACGAAACCCCCCGAACAGCGGATCAGCGAGCTTCGTGAGGCCATCCGGCACCACGAAGAGCGGTACTACATTCACAACACACCTGAAATCTCCGACGAAGCGTTCGACCGGCTGCTGCACGACCTGGAGAAGCTCGAGGCCGACTTTCCGGACCTTGTCACCTCCGATTCCCCGACGCAGCGTGTCGCCGGCCGGCCGATCGACGGCTTTTCGACCGTCGAGCACGTCGCGCCGATGCTCAGTCTCGACAACGCCTATTCCGACGAGGAACTTCGGGCGTTCGACGAGCGCGCGCGGAAACCCGCCGCAATGGGCGACGCGCCCGTCGCCTATGTGGCCGAAATGAAGATCGACGGGTTGAGCATCGCGTTGACGTATGAGGACGGCAGGCTCGTTCGAGGCGCCACGCGCGGCGACGGCGTGCGCGGCGAAGACGTGACGGCGAACGTCCGCACCATACGGGCCATTCCGCTGAAGCTTCGGAACGGGCCCGCCGGCCGGATCGAGGTGCGCGGCGAAGTGTATCTGCCTCGCGTGTCGTTCGAGCGGATGAACCGCGGGCGCGAGGAGCAGGAGGAGCCGCTCTTCGCCAATCCACGCAACGCGGCTGCCGGCACGATGCGCAATCTGAATCCGGCGCTCGTGGCCAAGCGTGGCCTTTCCGCGTTCACGTACCAGGTCCTCGGCCGAGCGCCGCAGCATGAGACCCACGCGGCCATGCTCACAGCGATGCGCGGCTGGGGCCTGCCCGTCGAGCCGCACTGGCGCCGGTGCGCCACCATCGACGAGGTCGTCGCCTTCTGCGAGGAATGGGCCGACACAAGGGCGGCCCTCGACTTCGACACCGACGGCGTCGTCGTCAAGGTGGACGACCTGGCGATGCGCGACCGGCTGGGCGCGACGGCGAAAGTTCCACGATGGGCGACGGCGTTCAAGTTCCCCGCGCAACAGGCACACACGAGAATTCTCCACATCAGGGTCAACGTCGGCCGCACCGGCGCGGTGACGCCGTACGCGGAGCTCGAGCCGGTGCTGCTTGCCGGATCGACGATTTCGATGGCGACGCTCCACAACGCCGAGGACGTCGCTCGCAAGGACGTGCGGGAAGGCGACACCGTCGTGATCGAGAAGGGGGGCGACGTCATCCCCAAGATCGTGGCGCCGATCCCAACTCTCCGGCCCGCCCACTCGGCGCCGTGGGTGATGCCGACCAACTGCCCGGTCTGCCACAGCGCGTTGCGGCGCGACGGAGAGGAGGTGGTCTGGCGCTGCGAGAACCCGTCGTGTCCGGCGCGACTGCGGCGCAGCCTCGAGCATTTCGCGTCGCGATCGGCCATGAATATCGAAGGACTCGGCGAGTCGCTGGTCGACCAGCTCATCACGCAGGAGCTGGTACACGACTACGCGGATCTGTATCAACTCGACGCCGGGCAACTCGAAAGCCTTGTAGTCGCGCCGAGGGAGCCCCGATCGGAACGCGCCGTCGCCCGCAAGCTCGGGAAAGTGGGCCGCAACGTGATCGACCAGATCGAGCGGAGCAAAGGGAACGATCTCGCCCGGCTCATCTACGCCCTCGGCATCCGGCATGTCGGCGAGAAGGCGGCCGCCACTCTCGCCCGCCATTTTCGGACGATGGAACGCGTGCTTGCGGCGGACGGGGATGCGCTGCAATCGGTCTCCGAAATCGGGCCGGTGGTGGCGGGGTCCGTGCGCGCCTTCGCCGATGAACCGCGCAACCGCGAGCTCGTTGCGCGTCTGGCGAAAGCGGGCGTCAAGATGTTCACCGACCTGCCGGAAGCGACCGATCAGCCGGGCCCGCTGGCCGGGAAGACCGTCGTCCTGACAGGCACGCTGTCGTCGCTGTCTCGCGAAGCGGCGGCCGAGGCGCTCGAGCGCCTGGGCGCAAAGGTTTCCGGTTCGGTCAGCAAGAAAACCAGTTACCTCGTCGCCGGTGCGGACGCGGGAAGCAAGCTCGAAAAGGCCCGCCAGCTCGGCATCGAAACGCTGGATGAGGAGGCGTTTCTGGCTCTTATAATGAAAAAGTAACGTTGCCCAAGTCCCGCATTCTCGTCATCGACGACGAGGCCGCCATTCGCGATTCGTTGCGCATGACCCTCGAATACGAAGGGTACGACTTCGTCGCCGCGGCGACGGGGCAGGAGGGGCTCGCGCTCGCCGAGCGCGACGCGCCGGATCTTGTCATCCTCGACGTGAAGATGCCGGGCATGGACGGCCTCGAGGTGCTCGATCGTCTTCGGTCCATGAACGAGACGCTGCCGGTCGTCGTGATTTCCGGGCACGGAACGATCAGCACGGCGGTCGAGGCGACCAAGAAGGGCGCGTTCGACTTCATCGAGAAGCCCTTTGCCAGCGAGCGGGTGCTCGTCAGCCTCCGCAACGCGCTCGACCAGCGCCGGCTGCGCGACGAAAACAAGTCGCTCAAGAAGGCCGTCGAGGTCCGCCATCAGATGATCGGGGACAGCGGGGCGCTGAAGCAGGTGATGGCGGCGGTCGGCCGTGCGGCGCCGACCAACGCGACTGTACTAATTACGGGCGAGAGCGGGGTGGGCAAGGAGCTGGTGGCCCGCACGATCCACCGCAACAGTCTTCGGAGCCGCGAGCGCTTCGTCCAGGTGAACTGCGCGGCCATTCCCGAGGAGCTGATCGAGTCTGAGCTCTTCGGTCACGAAAAAGGATCCTTCACCGGCGCGACCGAGAAGCAGGTCGGCAAGTTCGAGCAGGCCGACCGTGGCACCATTTTCCTCGACGAAGTGGGGGACATGAGCGCGAAAACCCAGGCCAAGGTCCTTCGCGTGCTCCAGGAGGGAGAGGTCGAACGGCTCGGATCAGCGCGCACGAACAAGGTCGATGTCCGAGTCATCGCCGCGACCAACAAGAACCTCGAGGAAGAGATCGAGAAGGGACACTTCCGCGAGGACCTGTACTTCCGCCTGGCGGTGATTCCCATTCACGTGCCGCCGCTGCGCGAGCGGCCTGAAGATGTCCCGCAACTCGTGCGGCACTACATGGAGTACTTTGCGCGCGAGAACAACGTCCGGCCCAAGCGCATCACGCCGGCTGCCCTCGAGGTGTTGCAGCGCCATCGCTGGAAGGGCAACATTCGCGAGCTTTGCAACACGGTCGAGCGAATCATGATCATGACGGCCGGCGATACCATCGACGTTGCCGACCTGCCGGATATCGTGCGGGCGCCGGCGTCGGCCGGACGCGCCGGAGCGGCGGCCGACCCGGAGACCCTCCGATCCGGGACGCTCCGCGAGTTCAAGGACAACACCGAGCGGACGTACCTGGTCGCCAAGCTGCGGGAGAATGGCTGGAACATCTCCAAGACAGCGGAAGTGATCGATACGCCCCGCAGCAATCTCTACAAGAAGCTGGAGCAGTATCAGATCTCGCAGGAGACGGATGGCTAGCGGTGACGTCCCGTCCTGGACACGCGCGAGCGATTTACACGGCGAGGCGCATCAGGCGCGGGGATGGGCGCCAGCGACGTCCTGTTCTGAATACGCGCGAGCGGTTTACGCCGCGAAGCGCGTCTCGCGTGGGGGTGGGGCCCCACGCTATAATTGAAGTTCGCAGCAAGCCAGACGACCGCCGTTCGACTCGGCCCTCCGGGCCTCGCTCACGGCAAGCCGCGCCAGGGACCCTGCTCCGAGCAAGAGCAAGCCCTCCGGGGCCTGCCCCGAGCCAGGCGCGAAGGGCCGAGTCGAGGGGAGGAAAGTCCGAACTCCGCAGGGCAGTGCGCCGGATAACGTCCGGTCAGGGCAACCTGAAGGAAAGTGGCACAGAAAATATACCGCTCGCGTCGTGCCGGTTGACTGCGGAGTGGCGCGGCCTCGATTCGCCGCCGCGCCACTCCATCTAAGTGCCCGGGTTCACAGGCCATGTGACGTGAACCCAGGCTCTTGGTCAGTGAACCGGCACGGCGCGAGTAAGGGTGAAAAGGTGCGGTAAGAGCGCACCGCGCCCGTGGTAACACGGGTGGCAGGCAAAACCCCGCACGGAGCAAGACCAAATAGGGAAGCACCCGTCGTCCGGCGTTGCAAGACGCCGGGCGACGGTTCGGACGGCCCGTCCGAGGCTTCCGGGTCGGTCGCTGGACCTCGCCAGCAATGGCGAGGCTAGAGGAATGGTCGTCGCGCCGAAGCCAGGGCCGAAAGGCCGGGGCGAAGGCGGACAGAATTCGGCTTACGGCTTGCTGCGATTTTTCATCACCCATGGCTTCATATCTGGTCACCGGCGGCGCCGGCTTCATCGGATCGCACCTCGCTGAAGAGATCCTCCGCCGCGGCCACGCGGTCCGCGTGGCCGACAGTCTCATTACGGGCAAGCGCCGGAATCTCGCGCACCTGCCCGGGGTGGAATTTCTCCAGGGAGATCTCGCCGATCAGCTCTTCGCCGCCCGAGCGGTCAGCGGTATGGACTACGTGCTGCATCAGGCCGCGATTCCCTCCGTCCCGCGCTCGGTGACGGATCCGGTCACGTCGAACCGCGCCAACATCGACGCGTCGCTCGCCGTCCTGGTGGCCGCCCGCGACGCCGGCGTCAAACGGGTCGTGTACGCCGGTTCCTCGGCGGCGTACGGCAACACACCGACGCTTCCCAAGCGCGAGGACATGGCACCCAACCCGCTGTCGCCGTACGCGCTGCAGAAGCTCGTCGCCGAGCAGTATTGCCAGATGTTTACCCGCCTCTACGGCCTGGAGACCGTAACGATCCGTTACTTCAACGTGTTTGGGCCGCGGCAGGATCCAGGCTCTCCGTACTCCGGGGTCATCTCGTTGTTCGCGACGGCGCTGCTCGGCGGCCGACGGCCAACGATTTACGGCGACGGCGAGCAGACGCGCGATTTCACCTACGTGGCCAACGTTGTGGACGGCGTGCTGCGCGCGTGCGACGCAGCAGCGGTGGCGGGTGAAGTGATCAACGTCGCCACGGGTGGCCGGATCTCGCTCAACGACCTGCTCGGCGTGATGAACCGAATCGTTGGCGGTGACGTGCAGGCGATTTACGCAGAACCGCGCGCCGGGGACGTGAAGGATTCGCAGGCCGACATCTCGAAAGCCCGGGCGCTCCTCGGATATCAGCCCACCGTGTCGCTCGAAGAAGGCCTCAGACACACGCTCGCGTGGTGCCGTTCCGACAGCGCCGCGCCTGTCGACCAGTAACTCTCGGCTTTCACTTCAATTCAGCCCGGCTAAATAGTTCAAGCATCTTTCCCTTTCCAGCGCACGACCTCTCGAAACGGCTCCGGGACCTCGCTTGACTCCGTGCCTGCCATTTGTGCGAGCACCACGCGGTCGCCGTTGCCTTGGATGAACTGCACGGGAATGTCGAGGTCCAGCAAACGCGTGATTGTTTCACGTGGCATCGGACCCGGAAGCACATCGCCACCGACCACGATATGGTCTACGTCTGTTTGACGAATATCCTGGAGTACAGCCTCAAGGGCGGGGAGGTTCGCATGAATATCGTAGATGGCAGCGACCCGCATACCAGACCTGCCTACCCCTTCAGGGACATGAGTAGCCGCCGAGCGAATATCAGAGCGAACCGCTGAGCCCGATACTTGAATGACAGACGAGTGGTGCGTCAGTTTCGCGTGGCCGGCCGAGAGACCTCGGGCCGCGCCGCCCGAACGTCGCGCGGAAAACGCATCCTCCCGGCCTACGCTGTCGCACTCCGCATCTCGACCGTCCGTCCTCGCCAGTCCTGCCCTGGCCTCGGCGATCGCCGACATGGAGGCGTGCCGCTCACGATCGCACGACAGCGCGGCCGCAGCGTCTCACCGCGGCGGTCACGGTCCGACGTGCGGTGGACCCGCCGGTGACGTCCGCATCACCCCGAGGCGAACCCGCGCAGGTGCCCGACGAGGGATGCGCCCCTTGACCGCCGCGCCAGCGGCCGAGAACGACGCGTAGGACGCGCTGGCCGGCGCGCCGACCTGGAGGCGAACGCCGAGGTCAGGGCAGGGCGTGACGGACCTGACGAGGCACCGAAACCCCAACGGACCCGATACCCGCCGATGACGCGTGGTTACCTGCGCGTCATTTGATGTAATGCGTCGAGGACCGTTCGTTCTCGTTGCAGACGAACTCGATCAGCTGATCGCCAGGGCTGAGCCGCTGGTTCACGCGGACGGTCCATGGCCGTGTGTACGCCTTTGGATCGTCTATCGTGACGTCGATTTCGAGCCGGCCGTAGTTGACCCGCCGGAATCGCTCGGTAATCCTAGCGGCGCTCGTGAACGGGCTGCCGGGTACGTCCAGCCACCCGTCGTCTCGTAGTCCTGTTGTTTCAACGATGAGCGTGTCGCCGTCCCACTTGCCCACGGAGTAGCCGAACCACCACGGCTGCGGATCGTTGGCAGGCAGCGGTCGCCCGTCGGTGAAAATCTGCCGCAGGCCGTAGTTCGCCTCGTACATGATGACCAGGTCGTCTTTGGTGTGAACCACCTTGCGCGGCTGAGAATGCGTGTGGAGCTGCATGAAGCCGATGGGCAGGCAGTGGGCGTCGGGATTGTCCTTCGAGGCGGTGGCCATCCGCTGCTTGCGCAGCTCGGCCGCCCACGGCGTGAACGGCAAACCCTCCTTCATGTTGGCAGCGATGTTGAAGAATGTCGCCACCGGCGGGCCTTCGCCAACCGACGGCAGCGCAGCCCCGGGCCGACCGCTTGGAGGCACGCGGCTCTCCCACACTCCTGAAAAATCCGGCTTGCCGTTTGCCAGTCGCGGCGCAGGCCCGTTCAGATTCGGTTTGCCGTCAGCGGTGCGCGGCACCTCGGGGCGGACGAAGACAGGCCACTGCGCGGACAGGGTCACCGACAGCACGCACGCGAGGGACGCGGCGAACGCGAGTCGCATCTTAACGAGTCTCCCGAAGCACGAACTTCTGCGCGCGTCGATTGGTAACGATCTCCGCGGTATAGAGATTGCCTTTCGAATCGGCGGCCATGTGATGAACGATGTCGAGCTCGCCGGGCTTGGGACCGCGCATCCCGACTGTGTCGAGTTGGGTCATGGTCTGGCGATCGAACACCACCACGCGCATAGGCCCGGAATCCACCTTGACGGCGTGCACGAGGCCGAACCGCGGACATTCCGCGGCCTCTGATGGTGTCGGCGGCGCCGCCCCCCGCGCAGTTGGCGGCGGCGCTTCAGGTGTGTTCCCGAACGCGCCCCACATGCGCCTGAACTGCCCGCTGTCCGCATCGAACATGATGCCCCGGTGATTCTCATAGCCGTCGGCCACGTACAGCTCGTTTGTTGGCGGCGCGCGCTGCTTGCTCGGTTGTTGTGCCCTGGCCGTTACCGCGAACCAGGCACAGAGCGGGATGGCCATCAGCGCCGCCGCGCACGCCGAAAGGGACCGTCGAGTCATCATGGGCATGGTTGGCGCTCCAACACGAGACTATTCGTCGGGTTCCGCGACGGCGACCGCACCGCTTCGGTCGGTTGGCCGTGGCTTGAGAGGCGCAGGCTTGCGCGCGTACGGGTCGCGCCGAGCGCCCGGCGGGCGAGGCCCGCGCCAGAGACCGAACCAACGGAGCAACGACTTTCAGCAGGCGGAACATCGCCAATTCCCCGGGTCGGACCTGCACGCCATTGGCTTCACGACTCTTCGCCGCCCGACGGATCGTGTCCCCCGGGGAAGGTGTCCGCCGCGCTCAAGCCCTCGAGCAGCTCCCTCGACCGCTCTGCATCCTCACCGCGAACCCAGAACTCGGCTGCGCCCATCGCGAAGCTGTACCCCGTGCTCCGTCCCAGGCCGAAGAGATCCTGGAGACCATCGCCTCGCACAAAGTAGTCGATCTCTTCGCCGTCGAGAAGCGACTGCGCCACGGCGATCAGCCCTGCATCGCCGGTCGCAAAGACGCGGACCAGCTCGACATCCGGAGTCGGGTCTGGGCCAGGGAGACGGTCAACAGTATCCACGTCGCAGGTGGGACACACCATGACGTGCCAGGGGAACTCCTTTTCGCACTTCGGACAGAACATGGCGCACACCTTTGAGGAGCTTGCGGTGGCAACGACATCATCGCACAAGGCGTTGTCGCGCTGTCGGAGCCGACCAGTAACTCTCGGCGTCATTTTTCGCGCACTTCGCTGGCGTCGCGAAGCCCCGCGCGCGGGCGCCCTTCGCATCTCCTCGCTCCGCAACCAATTGCAGCTTCGCGCGCGATCGCGCGTGAGTGGCCCGGACGTTGCGATGTCGGTGGGCGACCCTGGTCCGGCGCTCAAACCTTCCCGCGGGCTCGACCTCCCATCGGTCTTAGGTGCGGCCAGCCAGGGTCCTTTACGCGTGACTTCCACGCATTCACTCAAGGAGGACTCGTATGTTCCGAACGCTTCTCTCAGCCATCGCTCTCGTCTCGTTCTGCGCTGTCTCGCAGGCGGCACCGCCGTCTCAGTCGACCGCGTCCGCGCGTGCCTCGGCCAAGCCTACCGTCGCGGGCACGATCAACATCAACACCGCTGCCGCGGCGGAGCTCGAGAAGCTGCCCGGCATCGGCGCCAAGACGGCGGGTCGGATTCTTGAATATCGCCAGAAGAACGGGCCGTTCAAGAAGGTCGAAGAGCTGATGAACGTCCGTGGCGT
Source organism: Vicinamibacteria bacterium (assembly GCA_041485905.1). Classification (GTDB taxonomy): domain Bacteria; phylum Acidobacteriota; class Vicinamibacteria; order Vicinamibacterales; family CAVVIG01; genus JAHFUI01. The sequence continues at coordinate 19,556 of JBGPKK010000039.1, read as the reverse complement.
TGGCGAGAAGAACTTCCTGAAACTGAGGACCCAAATCAGCGTCGGCGCCGCCAAGGCCGACCACGTCAGCACCCAGCAGTGACGTAAACGCGGAGCGCCAGACGGAATGCACAATGCAAAATGCGAAATGCCGAACAGAATACGCCATGCGTGTCCCTACATTCTGCATTCCTGCATTGTGCATTTCGTCCGGCTATTCGCTGCTGGAACTGATGTTCGTCCTGGCGCTCAGCCTCACTCTCAGCGCCGTCGCCACGCCGCAACTGCTTCTCAGCGTGGACGATCTGCGAGCGGCAGGAGCAGCGCGGTACGTCTCGACCCGGTTGCAACAGGTTCGGATGGATGCCCTCCTGCGCTCGACGGATGTCGCGGTGCAAGTTGTTCAGACGCCCGGCGGCTACACCTACGCGTCCTACGTCGATGGCAACGGGAATGGCGTTCGAACGCGCGATATTCAGCGCGGAGTGGATCGGCGTATCGCACCGGTGGAACGGCTGTCTGACCAGTTCCCAGGCGTCGACTTCGGCCTGCTGGCAGGTCTGCCGCCGGTTGATTCCGGCAGCCCGCCGCCGGGAACCGATCCGATCAAACTGGGATCGAGCAACATTCTGACGTTTACGGCGTTGGGCACGTCCTCGTCGGGCAGCTTGTATTTGCGAGGCCGTCGAAGCTCGCAGTACGTGATTCGGATCTTTGGCGAAACCGGAAAAACGCGCGTGCTCAAGTTCGATTCGCGCGCACAACTGTGGAAACCATGATGACCGACGATCGTCGCCGCACACCACGGCATGCGCGGCCTGAAGAACACGGAATTCTGTCCGCCCGGGTTCGTCCCGGACACGACGTATCGGTCGTCGACGTGTCCGCCGGCGGAGTGCTCATTGAAACCCGCCATCGCCTTATGCCTGGGACGTCGGTGGACCTCCACCTGCGAAACGACGAACAGACCGAGCTCGTCCGAGGCCGCGTTCTTCGATGCGCCGTGGCCAGGTTGCGGCCCAACGCTGTCTGCTATCGCGGCGCCATCGCGTTCGATCGTCATCTTCCGTGGTTCGTGGAGGACGCATCCGGCGGGTATCCCGTTCCCGACTCGAAACATCGCCGGTGCGCGACGAAGTGGGCAGGAGTTACCCCGGAGGTCGTGTGATGTCGGGCTTCATCAACAGTTTATCTGCCGGCACCGGTGGCACTGAATTTGGTTATGCCGCGGTCACACAGATGGGGGGTTGGCCGATGACCGCAGTCACTACTGGATCGGACAGGGATTACACGCCCCGCCGGCGCGATCGGCGCGGAGCGTGCGGAGAGCTGCTGGCATCGCTCACGCGCACGCTCGACAGTCGCGGCGACATCTCGCTGATGCGCGGCGCGTTCGAGGAGTCGCTTCGCCGGATGGTTCCGGTGCGCTCGATTCAGCTTCGCGAGAGCAGCAGCCGATGGATCGCGCAGGGGGACCCAGCGGGTGGCGCAGAATCCATTGCCCTCGAAGTGCCCGGCGCGGATGCCTCGTCGCAGGGCATTCTCGAAGCGACCTTCGATCCGGGATGCCGGCTGGGCGAGTGGGACTTTCAGACGCTGGGTGTCGCGGCGCACATCGGCGCGCTCGTGCTCGAAATCGAGCGCAGCCGCACCAGACTGGTGCGGGCCGGATTGGGCGGGACGCCCAGGCCGCGGCGCGACGGGGCGGCACCGCTCATTGGATCCACGCAGGCGATGCAGGCGCTGCGATCGACGATCGAACGGGTAGCGGCAACCGATTTCACCACGTTGCTGGAGGGAGAGAGCGGCGTTGGCAAGGAGCTCGTCGCTCGTCAGATCCACGAGTTGAGTCACCGCCGGCACGGACCTTTTGTCGCCATCAACTGTGCGGCGCTCGTGGACACGTTGCTCGAGGCGGAGCTGTTCGGCATCGAGGATCGAACGGCCACCGGCGTGAGAGGCCGCAGAGGCAAGTTCGAATCCGCCGATGGTGGCACCCTGTTTCTGGACGAGGTGTCCGATCTCTCGTTGTCGGCGCAGGCGAAACTGTTACGGGCGATCCAGGACCTGGCCGTCGAGCGCGTCGGTGGAAACGGGGTGCACCGGATCGACATCAGGATCGTCGCCGCGACCAATCGCAGTCTGCTGACCCTTGTCGAGCGGCAGTTGTTTCGGCCCGATTTGTATTACCGGCTGAGCGGCGTCGACGTCGTGGTGCCGGGATTGCGCGAGCGGCGCGAGGATATTCTCGAGCTCGCGCGGTACTTTCTCGAGCGCCATCGCGCCACGCGGATCCTGCGTCTGTCGACTGCCGCTGCCGACGCCCTCGTGGCGTACGACTGGCCTGGCAATGTGCGCGAGCTCGAGCGGCTCATGGAGCGGGCCGTCGCTCTGGCTCCCACGGACGTGATCGAGCTCGACGATCTCCCGCCCACGGTCCGCGGCGATTACGCGGCGGTGTTGATGCCGTCCATCGAGCGCCGGGAGACGCTGCGCGCGTGGGGCAGCCGGTACGCGCGCCTCGTTCTGGAACGTTGTCAGGGCAACAAGCGCGAAGCCTGTCGCGTGCTCGACATCAGTTATCACACGCTGCAGGGCTATCTGCGCTACCCGGTCGGCGACGCGTCGGGCGGCGTGAACGGTGTCTGGGAACCCGACGGAGCTCTCGAGCCGCCGGCAGTCGTCGATGAAGCGACAGGTACGTAGGCCGGACCCTTTGGGTCCGGCGTAACGAGCTCGCGGCGCGCACGCTATCGCGCCGCATGCGCCGGGTGTCTCCGGCGAACGGGAGCGGCGAGGCGGGCGGCGTGAGTCACGCTGCGAGGTCGCGCGCCGCCCTGCATGCGACATCACTGAAGATGTCGCGGACGAACGTCCCGAAAGGAACGCCGTGGAGAACACCATCGTCAAGCGCCTCGTTCAGCTGATCCCAGCCTTGGCCATCGCCGTTCTCATCCTGAGCGATGCCCAGCCGGCATCGGCAGGGTGCTTCATGAAGCTGAAGGACTGCTACGCCACAGCCGCGAACCAGTCGGATTGGCTGGACCTCTGGCTGATGGGCTTGGACTGCGAGTTGGATTTCACCGATTGCGTTCGCCGGGCGATCATCGGTCGATAGAGCGGAGGGCCGGGCGGAGCGTAGGCTCCGCCCGGTTTTTACTGAATGCGAAGAATCATTGCGCTTGCCGCTGTTTTGACGCTGTGCGTGTGCGGCGATAGTTTTGGCAGCGTCCTCCACAAGTATTTAGCGACGCCCGGCGGCGTCGTGCCAGACGGCCTCATTGTCGGCCGCGCAGTGTGTCAGGGAGCGACATGGCTGCTGACCGAGAAGGCCCAGCTTGTCCGCGTCTCAGCGGCGAACCGCCCGGCGACGGTGCACGACGTACGGGGCCTTCTTCTCGACGATCGGCTGTGGGGCTTGGCGTGTCTGTCCGATGGCAGCTTGTGGACACTGCCCTCGCCGCGAGTCCTCGCACGCTTGAGCCCGGACGGACGGTTGACCGAGCGACAAAACGTCCGATTGCCGCGGGTCGGATTGTTTGCGTCCGGAGACCGGCTGTTGTTCCAACAATTGCCCACCGTCATCGACGCGCCCATTCTGGCGACCAGTCCGGCGCGACAGCCTTTCGACGTTCGCACCTGGCCGGGCCTGCGTGCCCGCTCCACAGCATCACGCGAGGATCAACTGGCGCACAACCTTGTGAACTGCGGCATTCCCGCAGGCGCATCGGTGCCTTGCTGGTTCGTGAATGAGGCGCAGATATCAGTGTCGGACGGCGTGTCAGCGCGGCTCAGGCGACTTGCGGGATTACGGGCCTCTGGGATTGATCAATCGGCGCCTATCTGGGACGTGGCGCTCGCCGGAAATGAACGGCTGTGGCTGCTCGCCACCGCGCCAACCTCGCCGAGCGGAGGGCGTACCGGCGGTCGGCTGATCTTTGTGAATCACCTCAAGGAGGATCACATCGATCTGGCACCAACCGCACGCTTGATTCTGTCGGCGACCGACACGCGCTGTCTGGTTCTCACGGTTCGTGGAGAGTTGATGGAAGTGAGCACTCAATGAGGCCCCCGACCCCGTGGCGCTTCTTCCGGGTGGTTCTTCGGCCACCGCCGACACACCTCGCTGCCGCCGGCCTGCTCCTCGCCTATGGACTGTTTCTAGCGTGGGACGCTCCCGGCGAATTCGATCAGACGATCGGCCTGGCACTCTTTCTTCACATGTTCGTTGCTTCGTCTGGGTACAGCGAGCGCGCGATCCGCGGGCATTTCGATCCGATACTCACGGGCCGCCGATCGCGGTTGTCGATCGCGCAGGCACACTGGGCGATGTCGGCGGCGCCGGGTTTAGCCACCTGGCTGCTGCTGGCCGGAATCGACCTCGTCGGGAGGCCGCGGCATTGGCCTGCATTCCTCACACTCTCGGCGCTTGCCGCCTTCGCGTGGGTATCGGTCGCGGTCTGGACGGTAACCTTGCGGCTCATTCGTTACGCGGGCGGCGTCCTGTGGCTCGTCCTGGTGTTCGTCATCGCAGCGGCCCACCAGATGCACCCGCTCCAGCAGAGGTTTCTGACCGGCGACGCCACGTGGACCGAGGCGTTGCCGAAGACCGGCGTGACCCTGCTGTTCCCGGCCTTCCTCGTGTCGCGACCACAAGTTGCCGGCCTTCGCACGCTCGCGCTCGTATTTGGAGCCGCGGTGGCCGTGTGGGCGGTTGGCGCATGGTTGATTGTTCGGTTCGACGGGGTGTTGAGGGACGGCGTGTGACGAGGCGAGCAGCCGAAATTCTGAACGTCTCGAAACGATACGACCGTCAGGCCGCGTTGAACGGCGTGACGCTCGACGTGCATCGTGGCGAGATTGTGGGGCTGATCGGGCCCAATGGCGCCGGTAAAACGACGCTTCTGCGAATATGTGCCGGCCTGCTTCGTCCAACGACTGGGACTGTCAGAGTGGGCGCGAAGGCAGACGAGGCTATCCGGTATTTCGGCGGTGAGCACACGTTGCCGCCAAACGTGTCCGCCAGGCGGTGGCTCACCCTCTGGAAGTCCACCCACGCCGGATCGGCGCCGGCGCAATCCTTTGACGTCCTGTCGCGAGGGACGCGCCAGCGTTTGGGGCTCGAAGCCATGCTTTCGACGAAGGACGCGACGTTGGTGCTGCTCGACGAGCCCTGGGAAGGCCTGGATCCGGACGCCAGCCGATGGCTATCCGCCACGCTGCTTGATCAGCGCGCGTCGGGCGTCGGTGTCCTCGTCTCGTCGCACCGCATCCACGATCTGGCGAGCGTGTGCGATCGGTGTGTATTCCTCGTCGGCGGACGACTCGCGCGGGAAACAGTCGTGTGCGCCAGGATAGCCGATCACGATCGAAGCGCGCGTCTGTTCGAGGCGTTCGATCGCTCGCGAGGTGAGCGATGATCTCGGGGCGCGCACCGCGAGGTGAGCGATGATCTCGGGGCGCGCACCGCGAGGTGAGCGATGATCTTGTCGCGCGCCGTGGCCATGCTGCTGGCGCTGGCGACCACACAGGCGCCCGACCGTTATGAAGTAACTGGCACGATTCCCGTGTCGCTCGGGCCGGCGTCACGCGTTCTGTGGGTTCCTGCCGATGGTAACGCTGGACCGGGCGGTTGTGAGCTGTCGTCGCCGAGCACATGGAGGTGTCACTTCCCAAGCGGCTCGCGCGGCGTGGTCGTCGTCGCCGCAGGCGCAAGGTTGGCCTCATTCCCGATCGGCATCGATGATGTCGGTTCACCCGCGACGATCGCGTCGTGGGGACGCCTCGTAATCGTCGACTCTGGAGGAGGAACAGCGGAAGACCTCCGCGATCTGCACATCACGGCGTGGAAACCTGAACGCTCGACCGCGCGCCAGCAAACCCGCCGTTTCAGACCGATCGAGGACTCTGCCGTCCAGGTGATGCGGTTGTCGAATGTGGCCTTCTGGCTCACGGGAGAGCCGGTCGATCACGACGCGTCTGTCTTGATAGAGAGCCATGCCTTTGGGGCGAAACGGCTGGCGACGCTCGCGATCGCGTCCGATACGCCCGATGTTCCGTTCTATACCGCACTGACTATTCCAATTTCGATCGTGGGCCGAGTAGAGGACCGTTCCAGCCAGAACGTCGAAGACGCAGACGTCGAGATCTTCGAGCCGCTGACGATCGCAGATCCACGAGATCGACCGGCCGGACAGGAACCGATGCTCATTCGTCGGGCGAAGACGCGCTCGAGCGCCGACGGCTCATTTGTGTTCGAGGGACTGGAAATCGGTCCCTGGCAGGTCGTGGCGACCCATCCGTCGTGGGGGAGGGGGACAGCACCCGTCATAGTGGCGGGCGAGCCGCTCGTCATCCGGTTGAAGCCGCCGGCGCGCGTCACCGGCCGTGTCCTGCAGCGAGGCCTTCCTGTCCTGGACGCGCGGATCCGATTCGTCCCAGACACGGCCGCGTGGATGGCCAGCCTGGATCCGCGGAACCACCTCGTCGAGGACAGCTACAGCGGAATGGACGGCCGCTTCAGCCTCGCGCTGCCGCCGGAACGGGCAGGGACTGTTCAGATCATCGGTCCAGATGGTGTGTCGCGCCGCCTCGCGTTGCCCGTCATCGGCGGAGACGAGATAGCGCTCGGCGACATCTCCCTGCCCCGGCCCATACGCGCGTTCGTGCGCGTGTCCGATCCGCTCCCGTGCGATGTGTTCGCCACCGGCCCTCTTGGAACTCTGGGCCTCACGATTGTGCGCGCGACGCGCTCGGCGACCGTTTATGAATTCGCGTTGCCCGAGCCAGGCACGTGGGCGTTGAACGCTGCATGTGGCGGTCTGGCGTATTCGATCGATCCACCGGTGATTGCCGTCGCGCCCGGCGCCGCGGAGCCCACCTACCATGCTCATGTGGTGCGACCCGCCCCGGATCAGTGACCCAGAGGCGGCGAGCACACCAAGTGTCGCGACCCGCGGTGGCGCGACACTCGTAGACACTGCGGCGTGACACGGGAGTAATCGCGTCGCAGCCCGCTGTCCCGCCATATAATCCCAATCGTTTGGCCCTCGCCCCCGGCACCCGCCTCGGCGCCTACGAGGTCACCGCCCAGATCGGCGAAGGTGGGATGGGACAGGTATATCGGGCGACCGACACGAAGCTGAAGCGCCAGGTTGCGATCAAGATCCTCCCACCGTCGCTCGCGGCTGACGCCGACCGCCTGGCGCGCTTCCAGCGCGAAGCTGAAGTTCTCGCGTCCCTCAATCATCCGCACATTGCCGCTATCTATGGGCTCGAAGAAAGCGCAGGCATTTCCGCGCTCGTGATGGAACTCGTCGAGGGCGAGGACCTCTCACAGCGGATCATGCGGGGAGCGATTCCGCTCGACGAGGCGTTGCCCATCGCGAAACAAATCGCCGACGCTCTCGAAGCGGCGCACCAGCAAGGCGTGATTCACCGTGACCTGAAACCGGCCAACATCAAGCTGCGGCCTGACGGCACGGTGAAGGTTCTGGATTTTGGGTTGGCGAAGGCCAGGAATCCGACCGGCACCACCTCGCCGAACGTCTCGCTGTCACCGACGATGGCGGCGCCCGCGATGACGTACGCGGGAATGATTCTCGGCACGCCAGCGTACATGTCGCCTGAACAGGCGCGCGGCAAGCCCGTGGACAAGCGCGCGGACATCTGGGCGTTTGGGTGCCTGCTGTACGAGATGCTCACAGGGCGATCCACGTTTGCTGGAGAGACCGTCTCGGACACGATTGCCAGGACTCTTGAACGAGAGCCTGACTGGCAGGCGCTCCCCGCTTCTACGCCAGCAAAGATCCGGGAGTTGTTACGCCGCTGTTTGCAGAAGGACCAGCAGAATCGCCTGCAGAACATCACGGAAGCCAGGGTAGCGATTGCGGCTGCTGCAGCCGCGCCGAGCGAGTCGCGTCGCATGGTCGGACTGCCCGTCGTCGTGGCTGTCGGGGTGGCGCTGGCGCTCACGCTTCTGACGAGCGCCTGGTGGTACGCGTGGAGATCGGTTCCGCCCATCCAGCACACAACGCTGTCCATCGTCATCGCGGACATCCAAAACCGCACGAACGATCCGATATTCGACCACACCCTGGAGCCAATGCTGAGAATCGTGCTGGAAGGCGCGGGTTTCATCAGCGCGTACGACCGGACCCGAATCAGCGGCAGCCTCGGCGTCCGGCCGCCCGAGAGACTGGACGAAACGGCTGCGCGAGAGATTGCGGTCAAGCAGGGGCTCGGCATCGTCCTCTCCGGTTCCATGGACCGCCAAGGCAGCGGGTACAGGCTTTCAGTAAGGGCGGTTGAGGCCGTAACGGGCAATGTGATTAGCAGTGCTCAAGGCACTGCGTCCGACAAGGATTCCGTCTTGTCTGAGGCCACGAAGCTGGTCACCGCGGTTCGGAAGGCGCTCGGCGACGACACATCAGACTCCGCCCAGATGTTCGCCATGGCCACCCTGTCGGCCACTTCTCTGGACGTGGTGCGTCACTATGCCGCGGCGCAGGAAGCCGCGTCCAACGGCAGGTTCGAGCAGGCTCGGCAAAGTGCGTTGAAAGCCGTAGAACTCGATCCGAAGTTCGGCATCGGCTACCAACTGCTCGCGGTTGCGTCGAGGAACCTCGGCCGGCAGCAGGACGCCGAAAAGTACATCAACGAAGCACTCCGTCATCTGGACGGAATGACGGAGCGCGAACGCTTCTCCACCCGCGGGATGTTCTTCAGGCTAACGGGCGACTACAAACAGTGCGTGAAGGAATACGGCGAACTGATCACCCGATACACGGCAGACGTCGTGGGGCACAACCAGGTCGCCCTCTGCGCGTCGAAGCTGCGAGACTTACGCAGGGCCCAGGATGAGATGCGCCAGGCCGTGGAAATCCTGCCCAAGCGTGCGCTCTTCCGAGACAATCTCGCGCTCTACGCAAACTACGCTGGCGATTTCCAGACGGGGGAACGGCAGGCGCTAACCATGCAGGAGCCGGACGCCTACGGCAGACTCGCCCTGGCCTTCGCTCAATTGGGTCAGGGCCAGTTGCCCCAGGCGATCGAGACCTACCAGAAGCTGGGGACGACCGATGCGCTGGGGCAGTCCATGGCGGCGTCGGGTCTCGGCGCCCTGGCCACGTTCGAAGGCCGTTTCTCGGACGCCGTGCGAATTCTCGAGCAGGGCGCCGCGGCGGACTTGAGGTCCAAGAACGTCGACAGAGCGGCCGCGAAGTTTGTCGCAGTGGCCTACACACAGATCTTGCGCGTACAGAAAAGCGACGCAAGCACGGCCGCCCAACAGGCGCTGGCGAACAGCAAGGCCGAAAAGATCCGCTTCTTGGCGGCGCGCACGTTTGTCGAGGCCGGCGAACTGGACAGAGCCCGCCCCTTAATCGCCGGCCTTGGCGCAGAACTCCAATCCGAGCCTCAGGCCTACGCCAAGATTCTCGAGGCGGAGATCATTCTGAGCACGAGGGACGTGCGCCCGGCGATCAAGCTCCTTACTGACGCGAACGTTCTGCTGGACACGTGGATCGGCCACCTTGAGCTCGGCCGCGCCTACCTGGTCGCCGGCCTGTTTCCGCAAGCCGATTCCGAGTTCGACCGCTGTATCAAGCGCCGCGGTGAGGCGTTGTCCTTGTTTCTGGATGAGGAGCCCACCTACGGGTATTTCCCTAGCGTCTATTACTACCAGGGTCGTTCACGGGAAGGACTGCACAGCCAGGGGTTTGCTGAGTCGTACCGCACCTATCTCCGGATTCGCGGGCGGGCGGGCGAAGATCCATTTCTGGCGGAAGTCCGGCGGCGTGCAGGTCCGTAGTCACGCCCCGCACGCTGGGAACGTTGCACGATTACTCGTCCCTTGTCGCCAAGGGTTGACCGACGGCGCACCCGGGCGTTGAACGCTATTGACACTGACCCTGGGCACCCTTCTTCAGCGCTCGCTCGCTCTACTCGTACCGCAGCGCCTTCATGGGATCGAGGCGCGAGGCGCGGCGGGCCGGAATGTAGGCCGCGAGCGCCGTGACGGCGAGCACCGCCGGAGCGACCAGGAGAAGCGAGGTGAAATCCCTGGTGTTGTCACCGCTGACGAAGGTGGCCGCGAGCAATTCTCCCGTGCCCACGCTCGCCAGCAGGCCGACGACGAGTCCCACCGTCGCCAGCATCAGCCCCTGCCGCAACACCATCCGCAGCACCGCGGCGCGGTCGGCGCCGAGCGCCATCCGGATGCCGATTTCCTTGGTGCGCCGGCTGGCCGCGTACGCGACGAGGCCGTAGAGGCCGACGATCGACAGCGCGAGCCCCATCATGCCCATGGCCGCCACCATGCCGATGATGATGTTCATCATGCCGACCGTGCTGATCTGGTAGAACTCCTCCATCGTCCGCACGTCGTAGATCGGCTGGTTGGCATCAAGCGACCGGACGATGTTCCGGAGCGGCGCGACGAGGCTGGACGGATCGCCTTCCGATTCGGTCAGCAGGATCAGGTTGGCTGGGGGATCCTGCCGGTACGGAAGATACAGGTATTCGGTCGGCGGCTCCGCGAGCAGCAGGTACTTGCTGGTTTTCGCGACGCCGACAACCTCGACCCGCGATTCCGTGCGACCCACGTTCTGCAATCGAAGGCGCTTGCCGATCGGATCCTGGCCGGGCCAGTAGTGTTGCGCGAACAGCTCGTTCACCACCGCCACGCGCGGAGCCTCCCGCGTATCCCCCAAGCGGAATTCGCGCCCGCGCACAATCGGGATCCGTATGGTGGAGAAGTAGTGCTCGCCGACACGCGCCGACATCAACGAGATGTTTTCCTGGCCCGGAGGGAGCTGATAACCTTCGGGGACGACCGTGGACAGGTCCGTCCGGGCGGTCTGCATCGGCACGACCGACGTGAGCGCCGCCGATCGCACACCCTGCATCGATCGCGCGCGTTCGAGCAGCCGATCGTAAAACTGCCGCGACTCGCTGTCCGTGTAGCGCACCAGGCTCGTGTCGAAGGTCATCATGAGCAGATGCTCGATCCGGTAGCCCGGACCGCTGACCAACTCTTGCCGGAAGCTTCGATAGGCGAACGTGGCGATCACCAGCAGCACCACCGACACGGCCACTTGTCCGGTGACCAGCAGGCTGCGTCCCCAGGCGCGCCGCCCGCCCATCACGTCGTCGGTGCCCTTCATGACTGAGGTGAGATCCACGCGCGATGTCTGAATCGCCGGAGCCAGCCCGAAGAGGAGCGCGCTCGCGATCGCCACGATCAGGCCAAACGTCAACGCGCGGCGATCGAGCTCGAAGGTGAAGAGGATCGGCAGATCGGTCGGGATCTGAAGCTGCTGAAACAGCTTCACCGAGGCGTAGCCGACGGCGAGACCGAGCACGCCGCCGCCGATTGCGATGAGGAGGCTCTCCGTCATCAACTGGCGCATGAGGCCGGAGCGCCCGGCGCCGATGGCCGAACGCACCGCCATTTCGCGCGCGCGCGCCGGCCCGCGGCTGGTCAGCAGGCCGGCCACGTTGGCGCACGCGACGAAGAGCACGGCGGCCGCGAGCGTCGTGAGCAGTGCAATGAGCGTCGCGATGGGCGGCATCTGGGCGACTCGGGTCTGGAACTCGGTCCGCACCACCAGATCGCGATTGCGGTTCGTGTCGGGATGGGTCCGCGCCAGATCGTTCGCCACTACCGAGAGGTCCGCCTGCGCGCCCGCGAGATCCGCACCGGGTTTGAGACGCCCCTTGACGATCAGGGGGCGCACGTCGCGCGCTTCGAGCACCCGGACGTTCAAGTCTGGCAACAGCTGCGCCCACATCATGAGCGGGACGTAAAAGTCCGATTGGACGAACTGCTCCAGGCCCAGGAAGCCGGGCGGAGCCACGCCGATCACCGTGAACGGGACGCCGGTCAGATACACGTGCCGGCCGAGGATCGAAGGATCGGCCGCGAACTGCTGGTGCCAGAGACGGTGACTGAGGATGATGACCGCGTCCCGGTCCGGGACCTCGTTTTCCTCGGGGCGGAATGTGCGGCCCAATTCCGGGCTCACGCCAAGCACGTTGAAGAAATTCGCGCTGACCATCACGCCCAGCTTCAGCTTCGGCACTTCGTCGCGCGTGGCGGCGAGTCCGCCGCTGAAGGTGTTGAACGCCAGCAACCCGTCGAAGCTCCTGGTGCGATCGCGGATCGCCGTGTATTCGGGGTACGACGTCCGCAGCAGATTCGCCAGGGCGCCTTCGATCGGCATCGTCGAGCCCACCGTCATCACCGCGGAGGGACGAGGCACCGGCAACGGCCGCAGCAGCAGCGCGTCGGCCCAACTGAAGGCGGCGCAGTTGGCGCCGATGCCGACCGCGAGCGAGGCGAGCGCCACGAGCGTGAACGTCGGACTGTGACGGAACGAGCGGAGGGCGTAGCGGACGTCGCGGATCAGGCCGTCCACCCAGCCCATTCGGAGCGCGTCGCGGCAGGCTTCCTTCGCCTGCGCCAGACCGCCGAAGTCGCGGCGTGCTCGACGCTCGGCCTCGGCTTCCGCGACGCCGGTCTGAGTGTGGAGAGACGCCTGCATCGCGAGGTGAAAAGAAAGTTCGTCGTCCAGGTCCTGTTCCACGCGGTGTCGGCGGAAGAGGGACCGGAGGCGCAACGGGACGATGGAGAGCCACCGGCGGAAGGACACGATTAGGCCTCCTTCAGCCTGACGATCCGGCTGATAGCGGACGACAGACGCTGCCAGTTTTCGGTTTCGTGTTCGAGGTGGCGGCGGCCCGGGCGCGTGAGGGCGTAGAACTTCGCCCGGCGGCCGAGGTCCGTTTTCCTCCACGTGGCCGTAATCAAGCCTTGCTGTTCGAGCTTGTGGAGGGCGGGGTAGAGCGATCCGTCGCTGACCTGAAGATCCTTGCCGGAGACGCGCGTCAGTCGTTGCCCAATCGCCCACCCGTGCATCGGCTCCACCGCGAGAATCTTCAGCAGCAACAGATCGAGCGTGCCTTGCACGAGGTCCGCCGGTTTGCTCATGAGTCCACCTCTCGGTTACCGCTACACTCGGTTACCGAGTATACATGAGGTCGCGTTGAACGAGACGAATGGCCCGCGGGCGCGCGACGAGGAATTGTGAATGGCCCGCGCCAGGCGGTCAGCGACGCATGTTCTCGCGGAGTTGGCGGATCGGTTCGAAGGCGTACTCGATCAGCCGACGGTCGCCCACGATGATGCGCGCCTCGCCCTTCATCCCGACCTGCAGCGGCCGCGGCTCCTGCTTGACGAGAATGAACGTCTGACTCGGTGAGGCCAGGGCAATAAAACTCTGCCCCTCTGGGGACGCCACGGCCGCAGGACTGATCCAGTCGAGCGTACCGGTGATGGAGCCATAGCGCTGGTACGGAAACGCCTCGAAGAACAGCCGCACCCGCTGGCCGACGGCAAGTCGCGGCAACCCCTGTTCCTGAAGCATCACGCGGGCGCGCGGAGTCGCGTCCAGGGGCGCGATCCGGCAGAGCTCCTGCCCGGCCTGCACGACATTGCCGGCGTTGCGCTGCATCAGCGAGATCACGACGCCGTCGTACGGCGCCCGGATCGACAGCAGGTCGTCCCTGGAGTCGTTCAGCGGCGCTTTCAGCGCGGCGATTCGAGCCTTCAGCTTCTCGAGTTCTGCGTTCGCCTCCGTACGCCAGACGGCATGCTCGGTCTCGGTCCGCTGGCGTTCGAGGTCGGTCGCCTCCCGGCGCCGTTCTGCCAGCGTCAGCTCCTTTTCTGCCTGATCGAGGTCTAGTTGCTCGGCGATGAGCGTGGCCTGCGGCACGATCTTGGCGTTGGCGAGCGCCGTGGTTCGCGCCAGGAGATCGCGTTTGGTGCCCACGGTCTGCTGACGGAACTCGAGCTCGCGCACGGCCTGAGCGATCTCGCTCTTCTTGATATTCAACTGATCCGCATACGATGCCTCGGTCTTGACGATGCTGGCGGCCTTGGTCCGCAGGTCCGAGGTCGCCGTGGTCAGCTCCGTCCGCCAGGTTCTAATCTCGTCTGAACGCAACACGAACAGCTCCGTCCCCGCCGCGACGCGCTGGCCCTCGGTGACGTGCACCTGTGTCACCACCGCCAGCCGTGGCGCCTGAATCGGGTCCGCGCCGCCTATGGGCACCAGCACGAACGGGCTTCGCACGGTCTCCGGCACGTGGACGACGATGGCGCCGGTCAGAGCGGTGAAGAACATCACGACCATCAACCACCCGATCCAGCGGACCAATTTCGGAGGGGGATCCTGGGGCAGCATCTCGGCCTCGTGCTCGAGAGACCCACGACCCGGCGACTGGCTGTTGGATCTCACCGGTGTCCTCAAATGCCAAGCTGCTGACTCGACAGGTGGAAATACAGTCCACGCCGGGCCATCAGCTCGTCGTGCGTGCCGACTTCGGCGACCTCGCCCTGTTCCAGGACGACGATCGAGTCGGCATCGCGAATGGTGCTGAGCCGATGGGCAATGACCAGTGAGGTACGACCCGCCATCATCCGGCCCAGGTTTTCCTGGATCGCCCGCTCCGACTCGGTGTCGAGCGCGCTCGTGGCCTCGTCGAAAATGAGGATGGGCGGATCCAGATACAGCGCCCGGGCGATGGCGATGCGCTGCTTCTGCCCGCCCGAGAGGCCCAGGCCCGACTCCCCGATTCGCGTCTCGTAGCCCATCGGCAGGCGCATGATGAAGTCGTGGGCGTTGGCGGCCTGCGCGCTCCAGAGGACGCGATCGAAGCCCGGCTCGGGGTCGCCGAACGCGATGTTTCCGGCGATCGTCTCGTCGAACATGTGGTTTTCCTGCAGCACCATCCCGATTTGCCGGCGCACATCGCGGTAGTTCAGCGTCTTGAGATCGAGGTGATCGACGAGGATCGTGCCCGCGGTCGGTTCGATGAGGCCGGCCACCAGTTTGATCAACGTGGTCTTGCCGCTGCCGCTCCGCCCGACGATCGCGGTCGTCTTGCCCCGCGGAAACTCGAGGTCGATTCCCTTCAGAATGTGGGGCGCTTCGGGCCCGCCGTACTGGAAGCCCACCTGACGCAGTTCGACGTGGCCGTCCAGCGTGTGCACCGGCGTCAGGCGCGAGCGGTCGCGCCCCTGCTCGGGTTCGGGCTCGAAGATGTCGTTCAGCCGGTTCAGCAGCACCGAGACCAGCTGGAACTGATCCCAGATCCCGAGCGAGCGCAGAATCCCGGTGGAGGCCATCGCCGTCAGCGAGCTGAACGCGACGAACGCGCCCACCGTGAGCTGCCCCTGCATCACCCGGGTCGCGCCGACCCACAGGAAGAGGGCGGTCGAGGCCAGACCGACCGTCTGCAGGACGCTGTCGTACGACATCAAGATGAAATTTGCGCGGAACATCTTGCGGGAGACGCTGAGAAACTGGTTGAGCATGGCGTCGCGAAACGCCAGCTCGCCCGAGGCCGCCTTGACCGCCTCGATGCCTTTGATCGCGTCGACCTGATGGGACGCGTACTTCCCTTGACTCTCCTCGATGTCCGCGAACAGCGGCCGTAGAACCTTGACCGAGAACCACATCATCCCGACGTAGAGCGGAACGGTCGCCAGGAAGATCGCCGCCAGCGACGGGCTGTACGCGATCATCAGGCCGACTGCGCCGGCCAGCGTGAGGAGCGACAGCAGACCGCCGATGCCGTGCTGCACGGCGAACTGGCGCACCTGCCTCGCCCCGTCCAGCCGGCGCTGGATGTCGCCGGTCCGCCTGCTGCTGAAGTAGAGCAGCGGCAGGGACAGCAGCTGCCGCGTGAGGAAATCCAGGATAGCGGCGTCGATGCGTACGGCCGCGAAGCTGAGCAGGTACTCCTGCGTCAGGTTGGCCAGCTGCATGAACACGAGCGTCACACCCATCGCGATGAGGATGATGTTCAGCAGCTCGACGTCGTTCTCGACGATCACCTTGTCCACGACCACCTGGGTGAACACCGGGAACAGCAGCTGGAGAATCGTCGCCACCACCGCGAGCAGCAGCGCCTGCACCAGCACGCCGCGGTGTTTCCTGAGGAACGGCGCGAGCCACACCAGCGTGGATCGCGCTTCCGGCGCGTGCTCGAACGCCTCCGTGTAGTCGAACAGCGCCGCGTATCCGGACCACTTCGTTTCGAACTCCGCCCGGGGGATGCGCCGGCCGCCGAGCGCCGGATCGTCCACGCGCACGCGCGAGGGGCTGACGTCGACCAGCACCATCCAATGGTTGCCTTCCCAGTGCACGATCGCCGGCAGCGGCATCTCGGACAGATTGCGCAGCGAGACCTTGAGCGCTCGCGCGGCGAGGCCCAGTTCGGTCGCGGCGTGACAGATCGCCTTCAGGCTCGTTCCGTCGCGCGACGTGTGACAGAGCTCCCGGATGCGCGCCAGGCTGACGTCGCGCCCGAAATGCCGGCAGATCATGCCGAGGCACGCGGCGCCGCAGTCCATCTCGTCGATCTGCTGGACGTGTGGGACGCGGCGAAGGCGCCGACGCCGTTTGCGGAACAGGCCACCTTCCTCGGCGAACGGCTCTTCGGTCTCGGGCGGCTCGGGACCGAGATCGACCTTGTCGTGGACGCGCGTCTCGGCGGGCAGCTGTTCGGTCGCAACGTCCAGCGGGACGCGCGCCTCCGTGTCCGCGCGATACTGCGCCAGCCGCTCCTCCATCAGCTTTCGGAACTCGGGAAACTGCGCCTTCAGCTCTCGCACGACCTCGGGCTGCAGCGCCAGCAGCCGCACGGGGGTGACGGCCTCGGCCGAGGCCGCCCTCGGCGATTCGTTCAGGATGGACAGCTCGCCGAAGAAATCGCCCTCCCGGCAGAACGCCAGGTTCCGCACGCGGCCGTTTCTGTTCGAGAACACGCGGACCTTGCCCGACTCGACGACAAACATCGGGCCGGCCGGCTCGCCTTCACGGATGATGATTTCCCCTTTGGAGACGTCGACCACCGACAGCTTCTCAATTAGGGCCTGCAGGGTGCGCGCCGGCAGCCGTCCGAAGTTGCTGAACTCGTACAGGAAGCTGTGCAGGGTGCGCAAGCGGGCGGTGCTCTCGAGGGAGTGTTTGAGCTCCGGATAGCGCGACAGCAGCGTCAGGAAGTCGTCGCGATCGAATCGCAGCACCTCCACCGCTGTGCTGCATCGGACCGTCGCCGTCCGCGTCCCTCCGGAGAGCAGCGCCGTCTCGCCGAACGTGTCGCCAGGGCGCAGCGTCGCCAGCGCGATTTCGCGGCGCCGCTCCGTCTCCTTGACCACGCGGGCCCGGCCCGACGTCAACAGGTAGAAGGCATCGACCTCGTCGCCCTGCTTGACGATCACATCGCCGAATTCGTAACGCTCCTCGCGGGCGAGCGCGCGCACGTTGTCGAGATGCTGCTCAGGAAGAAGCCGAAAGAAGGGCCAGCGCCGCAGCGCCTCGTCGAGCGACTCCGTCATGGCGCGCCACTCGGCGCCATCAACCACTGGACGCACGTGGGCGTCAGCTCGGAAAAATGGCGCTCCAGCATCTGACGCTCGACGCGCTCGCGGACCTCATCGTCGGCCAGATCGGGATCGGCCTTCCCGAGGAGCCGGTGCAGCTCAAACCCGTCGGCATGCGACAACGGCTCCAGTACCTCGCCGGGCACGGCGCACAGGACCTTCTGCTGAACTTCGGGGGGCAGGTCTTCAAACACCACCTCGGTTCGCCGGTACGGATAGCGTTCCTCCGAAGCCACCTCCGACATGGACATGCCGTCCTCGCGTAGGCACATCACGACCTCGCGGACGGCATCGAGCGAGTCCACCTCGACGGTTTCCAGATCGATCCGCGTCAAGGTCAGCCGCATCGACTTGAGCGACCGCTCGACGTGGTCCGGCGTCATCAGCCACTCGCATTGCCGCCGATACGCGGCTTCCAGTTGCTGCATGTCCTCGAGCCACTGCCGGTCGCATTCAAGCCTGGCGGGCCAGTCCTTGAGGGAGGTGTCGTCGGGTGTGGGGTCATGGAGCGGTTCACGTCCGTCGAGGTACGCCGCGGACTGGTCGCGTTGGGCGTGGGCCGCTGCGAAGCGCCAGCTGAGTCGCCGTGCCATCCGATCGAGCTCGCCGGACAGCTGAAGCTCCACTCGCAACAGCTCCCAGAGCGCGTCAGAAGCGGAGGCCAAGTCGAGCGCTGGACGCCCGGTCGTGTCGTCGAGCGTGTCCGCCCAGTAGTGCCGGAGGAAGTACGCGCTGAAGTCCTCCAGTGTCAAGCCCCGACCCTCCAGCCAGCGCTCCGTTTCTTCAGCGGTGATCAAGTCACGCTCGTAGCGGAACTGCTCCGACAGCGACTGCAACGAGGCCTCGTCAGGATCACCTCCGTCCGCCGCACGCGTGGCGCGCTCGACCAGACGCTGCAACGCGGTCCAGACCGGCTCCAGCTCTCCCCGAAAATGAGCCGCCCGGACAACGTCAGCGACGGTGATGTCTTTGCCGTCAATCACGAAGACCGCGCGGCTCCACCCAGCCCGATCTGTCTCGTCCATGTTGCGTGGCTGGAGGTGCTTCGGTTCTTCGTCGGCCCGGCGCTCCGAGGCCTCCGCCCTGGTTCTCCCGCCATGCTTTTCTTCGTCATCGTGGGTCCCCATACGCTGTTCGACACATTCTCGGCCAATATCCGGGCGATCGCGAGCGGTATTGCTTCACTTCACGTCCAGGCTTGTCAAGCCGCGGCATCACATGACAATGGGCCGGGCCAACCATTCGCCGGGCATATGCACGCCACCGGGAGGGTTCCGCGACGGTATCGCGGTAGACATCGTATTGCGGTCACTCGTGAACCAGACCCGAAACGCTGGGCTTCGAAGGACCCAAGAAATTCTCAGCAAGATCCTGGACTGGCATCCGGAAGGTTGGCCGGGAGGGCCAGGGCGAGATAGCGGCCCGCTTCCTCAAAGACGAGCCGGAGATCGACCAACTCGTCGAGGAACTGCTCAACGTCGGCGACGTCAAGGTCGGTCGCGCCGGTTGCGCGGAGGGTCGCGCATGCGCCGTCGGCCGTTGCGCCATCCTCACATGCGAGGTAGATCTGCGCCTCAGCTTCGTCGAACGAGTAGTCAGCGCGTTCGAGATTGGGCCGCCGATCCTGGATGACAAGGAAGCCGGGCCCACGGCGGTAGCGCAGCGCACGGTAGCTCGTTGAACGGTTGGCGCGCCACGCCTCGATCTCACGGCGGAGCGGCGCCACATACGTCTCGGGGACACGCCCGTCGAGGTGGCGATACTGAAAGCCGTACGCGAGATTCATGAGCGTCGCGTCGTCGATGCGGTAGACGTACGGATACCAGGGCCAGGGACCGAGAATCTCGATCCCGAATTCGCCCGGCCGCTCGTGGTAGGGACTGAACCGGTGGAGATCGAGCGGGACCAGCCGTGGCGGTACGAGGTGAGTGAGAGAGGGGACCACCTCCGCCATGCGGGCGTACTCTTCCGGGGGCTCGCCGGGGAACCCGTAGATGATGTTCCAGACGACGCGGATCCCATACTCGGCACACCACTTGAGGAAGCGTACGTTCTGGAAGGCCGTGACCCCTTTCCGCATGAGACCGAGGATCGGGGTGCTGAGGCTCTCGAGTCCGGGCTGGAT
>JBGPKK010000038.1:0-33055 GCA_041485905.1 Vicinamibacteria bacterium | reverse complement strand
CCCCAGCACACGACCGCGCCCCCGCTGGTCAGCGCGCAGGTGTGGGAGTAACCCGACGCGACCGCGGCGACCCCGCTCGACAGGCCGCTCACCGCCACCGGCGTGTGGCGCTCCGTAAACGTGCCGTCGCCCAGTTGCCCGAAACCGTTCCAGCCCCAGCACCGCACCCCGCCCCCGCTGGTCAGCGCGCAGGTGTGCCCGTAACCCGCCGCGACCGCGGTGACGCCGCTCGACAGGCCGCTCACCGCCCCGGGCGTGACCCGCTGCGTCGTCGTGCCGTCGCCCAGTTGCCCGTTCGCGTTGAAGCCCCAGCACACGACCCCGCCTCCGCTGGTCAGCGCGCAGGTGTGGAATCGACCCGCCGCGACCGCGGTGACCCCGCTCGACAGGCCGCTCACCGCCACCGGCGTCAGCCGCTGCGTCGTCGTGCCGTCGCCCAGTTGCCCCGCACCGTTGAAGCCCCAACACACGACCCCGCCTCCGCTGGTCAGCGCGCAGGTGTGGTCGTAACCCGCCGCGACCGCGGTGACCCCGCTCGACAGGCCGCTCACCGCCACCGGCGTGAGCCGCGTCGTCGTCGTGCCGTCGCCCAGTGCCCGTAACCGTTGTAGCCCCAGCACACGACCCCGCCCCCGCTGGTCACAGCGCAGGTGTGGTAGGTACCCGCCGCGACCGCGGTGACCCCGCTCGACAGACCGCTCACCGCCACCGGCGTCAGCCGCTGCGTCGTCGTGCCGTCGCCCAGTTGCCCGATAGCGTTTTGGCCCCAGCACCACACCCCGCCCCCGCTGGTCAGCGCGCAGGTGTGGTAGCCACCCGCCGCGACCGCGGTCACCGGCGGCCCTGCCATCCCGGGCGTGGCGACCAGCAGCACACCGCCCACGCCTATCAGCCACCGCAGCCAGGTCACGGTGCGAGCCATTCGGGCCTCCAGCTTCGGGGCAAAACCCTGCAGAGAACGGTAATACGACCGTCCCGTCGAGTATAAAGACATGTCCGCGATTAGATGAGCCATCACTCGTCTTCACGCATGGCCCCGTGCTGCCGCCTGCCAACCACGCGGGTGGCGGCCCCACGGCCATCAAGGCGCCGTGACTGCGGCGCATACAGACTGTTCTTTCGCCTCGCGCAGCAGGCTCTGGCCGTGGAGCCAGCTCCCTACAAGGGTTTGGTCAAGCATGTCCGGCGTACTGCGGCGCTATCGCACCGAATCGCTTCAGCTACTTTTGGATCTGCCACGCCAGGGGCACGCCCGACGCGACGATGGGCGCCTGCTTGACGGTCACGCCGTTCATCAGCCACACCGCCACGTCTCCGGTCGTCGTATGGCGCCAGACGAGATCGGTCGTGCCATCCCCATCGACATCGCGCAACGTGGCGATCTGCCACGCGAGCGGCACGCCGGCCGCGATGACCGGCCCTTGCGTCACCGTCACGCCGTTCATCAGCCACACCGCCACGTCACCGGTCGCCGTATTACGCCAGACCAGATCGGCTTTGCCGTCACCATCGAGATCGCCCACGCCGACGATTTGCCAGGCCAGCGGCACGCCGGCGGCCACGACCGGCCCTTGCTTCACCGTCACGCCGTTCATCAGCCACACGGCCACGTCCCCGGTTTGCGCGTGGCGCCAGACCAGATCGGCTTTGCCGTCGCCATCGAGGTCCCCGATGCCCGCGATCTGCCACGCCAGCGGCACGCCGGCCGCCACGACCGGTCCCTGCCTCACCGTCGCGCCG
This sequence comes from Vicinamibacteria bacterium, assembly GCA_041485905.1. Taxonomy (GTDB): domain Bacteria; phylum Acidobacteriota; class Vicinamibacteria; order Vicinamibacterales; family CAVVIG01; genus JAHFUI01. The sequence continues at coordinate 31,315 of JBGPKK010000038.1, read as the reverse complement.
TTCATCAGCCATACGGCCACGTCCCCGGTTTGCGAGTGGCGCCAGACCAGGTCGGCCTTGCCATCGCCATCGAGATCGCCCACGCCGACGATTTGCCAGGCCAGCGGCACACCGGACGCGATGCTCGGTCCGTACGCCACCTTCGTGCCATTCATCAGCCACGCGGCCACGTCACCGGTTTGCGAGTGGCGCCAGACCAGATCGGCTCTGAAGTCGCCATCGAGGTCGCCGACGCCCGCGATCTGCCACGCCAGCGGCACGCCCGACGCCACGACCGGTCCCTGCGACACCGTCGCGCCTTTCATCAGCCACACCGCCACGTCCCCGGTCTGGGTGTTCCGCCAGAGCAAGTCGCCTTTCCCGTCCGAATCGACGTCGCCGGTGATGGCGACGCCCGGGGCGAGCGCGAAATTGATCGTGATCGCATTCGGTGCGGTCACTGCCACCAGCGTTCCGCCGCACGTGGTGACGTTACCATTCACGCAGCGCACGTTGTTGTACAACTGATCGACCAGGCCCGACGAGTTGTAGGTCAGCACGTAATACGAGCCGGTGGACAGCAAGTTCGCTATGTAGACGCCCGAGCTGTTGGTGGGCGCTGAACTGAGGAACGATCCGCTGCTGCTGTAGATCGACACGATCGCGTTCGGCACGCTCGCGCCGGTCGTGGCGTTCGTCACGGTGCCGGTGATCGCGCCGCCCTGGGCGAGCGCGAAATTGATCGTGGTCGCGTTCGGGGCGGTCACCGCCACGAGCGTCCCGCCGCTCGTCGTGACATTGCAATTGGTGCAGAGCACGTTCTGGTACAACTGATCGAACAGGCCCGCCGAGTTGAGTGTCCGCACGTAGTACGAGCCGGTGGGCAGCCCGGCCGCCGATGTGTAGACGCCCGAGCTGTTGGTGTTCGTTGAACTGAGGAACGATCCGCTGCTGCTGTAGATCTGCACGTCCACGTTCGGCACGTCCGCGCCGGTCGTGGCGTTGGTCACCGCCCCGGTGATCGTGCCGCCCGGGGCGAGCGCAAAATTGATTGTCGTCGCGTTCGGTGTGGTTACCGCCACGAGCGTTCCGCCGCTCGTGGCGACGTTACAATTGAAGCAGAGCACGTTGTTGTACAACTGATCGAACAGGCCCGCCGAGTTGGAGGTCCGCAGATAGTACGAGCCGGTGGGCACCGCGCTCGAGGTATAGACGCCCGAGCTGTTGGTGCCCGTTGAACCGAGCAACGATCCGCTGCTGCTGTAGATCTGCACGTCCACGTTCGGCACGCCCGCGCCCGTCGTGGCGTTGGTCACCGTGCCGGTGATCGTGCCGCCCGGGGTGAGCGCGAAACTGACCCCCACCCCATGCGGGGCGGGTGGCACCACCACGAGCGTCCCGCCGCTCGTTGCGACGTTGCAATTGGGGCAGACCACGTTGTTGTACAGCTGATCGACCAGGCCCGCCGAGTTGACTGTCCGCACGTAGTACGAGCCGGGGGGGCAAGAAAGAAACAAGTAGGCCCCCGAGCTGTTCGTGTTCAGTATAAAAGCCGGCCCTCGCCCGTCGCTCTCGTAGAGTCGCACGCTCGCGTTCGGCACGCCCGCGCCGGTCGTGGCGTTCGTCACCGTGCCGCCGATGCTGCCGTCGTAGATACTCGCCGTGGTGAAGGTCGTGGGTCTGCTCGATAACAATTGGGCCGCGGCTGGTACCGCCTGCACAAGGAGAAACCCGGCGGTGATGAAGGACAACAGGAGAGGACGCCAATCACGTGCACGCATTTGCGGACTCCACGCAATTCGAAAGGTGTCCGGCGAGTAGCCAAATTATGGCAGTTTTTATGTCCCGTCAGTCATTAACTTACTTTGTAACAGTTCAGGGGGTGGGCCGCTTTCGCAGCCGTGACGCGACCGCGCCACGGCGGCGGTGGCAGCGAATCGCGGCGGTGAGGTAGACGTGTCGGACGCCGATCCGGTGGCGCTGGCACAGCCTGTGGTTCGCCAGAACCAGATCGCGGGCCATGCCGGTTGATTTCTCGGCTGAATGCGCGACAGGATAACGCATGCTGGCCGCGCTTGTCGTATTGCCTGAGCTTTCCATTTGGCCGTCCGGGATTTGCACGGTTACACACCCGCGGCTTGCGCGAGGCGTTCCCGTGGGATCAGACGCCTCGCTTCCTCCTCCACGATGGCGACCATGCGTTCGACGGCTTGACGGCCAAGACCCCGCACTCCGTAGAGCCTCCAGGTCGAAGTGGCTGTCTTTATGACGGACCAACTTGACGCGCTTCGCGTTTGGTACACAACCGCGTGCCGAGAGCAACTCTGAAAGACCAATCACTGCATCCTCTGTTCGTGCGCCATCTGGCGCGTCGTCGCAGCCAAGAACAGTTCACGAAACTCTAGCAGGTTGCTGAAATACGAACGTTCACAGTGACTCTCGACCCCCATTCACGATCCGTTCGACTCTCACCAGGACCGCGACGGCGCGTCGTCGCCTGGGGATCCGCATGGTCAGGTGGCCGATTGCAGATGGCGCAGGCGCACCATGTTGTACGCCGCCGCAGTGCAGAGGAATTGCCAATTCACGCGGGCGCCACCGCGGTGCCGCAGTTTGCGCAGGCCGCCGACGCTCTTCATCCAACCGAAGACCAAATCGAAAATGTCGGATCCAACCTGTCAACAAGCTCGTCCAGGTCGGATCATGACGTCTAATCGGGTCGCCGCGACCGTGTTCGGCTTGGTCTCGCTGCTGTTACTCGGGTGCTCGGCCTGGGTGCTCCGTTCGGTGGTCCTGAGTGGCCCTGCCGTCGAGTCCGGTGCCGAGCCTTCCACGCTCACGCTCTCCGCGGGTCAATTCGTCGATCAGACGTTCGTCCAGCCGACCTGCCAGCTCTCACGCTTCTCCTTTCGGTTGACCAGCGGGCGAAGCCGGCGGGGAACCCTGCAGGTGTCGCTGTTTCGCGTGTCGCCCACGAATACCTGGTCGGCGGATCCGGTGGTGCTTGAGACCGTCGCCCTGAGCGGCGCGACCGACACTGTCGATTTGGCGTTCGAACCGATCGCAGGTGGGTGGGAGCAGGTGTTCGGAGCCCGTGTGCGCCTGATGGAGGGCGACGAGGCGACTGTCCCGCTCCTCGTCAACCCGCGCTCGTCGTACGAAGGTGGAACGTTGATATACCGGGGGCGGCCGTCGCCTGGCGACTTGGTGTTTCGTGCAGGCCCAGCGGCCGAGTCGAGCTCGGCCGTTCTCCGATGCGCCTTGTCGGAGAAGCCCGCATGGCTCCAACACCCTGCGCTGATCGTATTGCTCCTTTTCACGTTCTCGATGGCGGTTGGGGCGTGCACCGCGGTGTCATTTGTCCCGGGGCGCGGTCGACTCGCCGTGTGGGTGCTGCCGTTGACGATATTCGTGTCGACGGCAGGTCTCTGGCTCCTCGGCACGCCGCACTTCGAAGCGCCAGACGAGCCGCACCATTACGACTATGCCCGATGGGTGGCCAGCCACGGGAAGCTACCAGACACGGTGCCCAAGAACCCGAACGAATGGGAGACGCTCGACTGGTACAACGACCAATGGATTCAGCCGCCGCTGTACTACATGGCGATGAGCCCGATTGTCATTGCAGCTGGCGCAAGGACGTCTGGGGCGTTGTGGACCGCCAGCGCGCGGTCCATTTGGAGGGGCACTGGCCCACAAGGCGCAATCTACGACCATCCCGGCCCGCCCACCGCGCAGCTCTCGAGGGTCATGTCGTGGTTGCGAGCGCTGGGCCTCGTGTTCGGCGCCGTCGTCCTCCTGCTGCTGTATCGGTTGCTTGTCGGGCCCATCGGCAGAGTGCCTGCTGCTCTTGCGTGCGCCGGTCTCGCAACCGTCCCACAGTTCACGTTCCTCGCCCCGACGATTTCCAACGATTTCCTCGCCACGCTCTTAGCCACGAGTGCCTTCGTCCTGGTTGCGGTGCCGTCGTCGCTGCGGACATCCCGCTGGGTGGCGATCGGCCTGCTGTCTGGCGCGGCAGTGGCGACGAAGCTGACGGCGTTATGGGTCGTTCCCATGCTGGGTGTTGCGCTCCTGCTCGAGTGTCGTGAGAGCCGCGTTGGAGCCTCGAGGCACGCGGGCGTCTGTGCCGCCGGGTTGATGGTGGCTGGCGGCTGGGTGTTTCTCCGCAACTACTGGCTCTGGGGCGACATCTTGGCGAGGAACTTCCAGGTTGCGATCCAGGCGCCCTATTACCACCTTGTGGAACGGAATGCTTGGGAAGTCCTGGTCGCGGCAAGAGATTCGCTTTCGATCCTCTATTCGTCGTTTTGGGCGAACCTGGGCTGGTTGACGGTCCGGCCCGACGCGGGGTCGTGGGTCTGGAAACTCTACGCCTTCTTCACCACTATGGTCGGCGCGCTGATGGTGGGCCTCCTTGTTCGCGTCGCGCGCCGGCGGGTCCCCCCCGAAGTCGGGCGGCTGGCGCTGGTTGCCTTGGCAGGTGTCTGTAGCTGGGCGCTGTTGTACGTCGTGTCCTACATGGGCTTTTCTCTGAACCCCCTCGGGCAAGGGCGACACGCGTACCCTGCGGTTGCGCCGGCGATGCTCCTCACCGGGCTTGCAGCTCGGTCCCAACTCGATCGACGCGACCGGGTATGGGCCCTCCTGGTCGCGCAGATCCTCGGCGCGAGCTGCCTGGTGGCACTTGCGTCTGCGTGGCTGGTCGTGTTTCGTGTGGGTCTGCTGAAATTCCATTTCCTGTAGCTGCGGGTCGCCAGAACGCGCGAGGGAAACCGCCGCGGGTCAGGGCGTAGTGCCCCACTTCTCCGCCGACCGGTCTCGGGTTCGACGGTTCGGTCGGTCGTGGAGACTTCCGCCGTACCGCGAACGCGCCCGCTCCTGAGTTTTTGGGATAACTAGCGATTTGAACCGGTTCAGCGATTGGAGTGGCCGCACCCGCGAGGGCCCAGCCGGGTTGCATCGAACGAATCTAGCGATTCTGGTCGCGCGATCGGTTATATCTAGCGGTTGGACTAAATCCGCCTGCGGCGGATAGATCAAATCCTCTCTACTGACCTTCGGGGGGTGTCAAACATTCAGCAACGGTGGCGTCACACGATCTCCTCCAGGGAGCGGCCCCTTGACTCCCGCTCCCAGAAGGAGAGACCGGATGACACCCCTACGTCAACGGATGCTGGAGGATATGCAACTGCGGGGCGTTCGGCTCTTCTCACGCTCCAGTAGGATGGTTGAGAGAAATGCGCGTGATGGAGCGGCCTCTGTGACGGTCAGAACGATCGCGATTGTTATCGGTCTCCTAACGTCGCTCATCGTCGGCTCGCGCCTCACCGCGCAACAGTCCCGGATTGCCTATCTTGCGGTCGACTTGAGGACGAATGCGCCAATTGCCACGGTGAGGCCGGATCTGCTCGACGCACCGATCCTTCCTGGCTCGATCATGAAGGTCGCCACGCTGGCAGCGGCACTCGAATCCGGCGTCATCAACGAGCGGACCGGCCTCCTCTGTTCACGTGAGGCCGTTGTCGCCGGTCATCGACTCGTCTGCACGCATCCCGACCTTCACCGATCGCTCAGACCAGCCGAAGCGCTCGCGCATTCCTGCAACGTGTTCTTTGCGACCGTCGCCGCGCGATTGCCCAGGACATCGCTGGATCGCGCGCTCGTTAGTCTCGGCCTGCCGCCGAGCGATCCCAGCTTGCCGGTTGCGGCGGCCGCTCTCGGCGTGGAGGGCATCCGCGCATCCCCGCGACACCTCTTGGACTTGATGGTGCGCGTGACCGTCGATCCGAGCCCGCTTTCGTGGCGAGCCAGCACGCTCACGGTGATTCGCGAAGGGCTGCGCGGCGCAGCGCAATATGGCACCGCGTCGGCGCTTGCGGCGCAGGGAGTGGACGCGATGGCGAAGACCGGTACCACACTGGCCGCAACCGGCGGGTCGCAGGGTCTCGTTGTCGGCGTGACACCGGCGTTGAAGCCAACGATCGGGTTCGTGCTACTCGCATCAGGTGGGGCAGGCACAGACGCGGCGGCATTGGCTGCCGACCGGTTGAGAAGCCAGTCACCGGCGCCATCGGCGACGGTTCGGATCGGCATTGCCAGGCAGGACGGCGGCTACACGGTGCGGACGATGCCCCTTGAGGAGTACGTCGCGGGCGTGCTGGTGGGCGAAGCGGCGCCCGGGAGCACGCCAGCGGCGCTCGAGGCGCTGGCAGTTACAATCCGCACGTTTACGGTCGCAAACCGCGGACGGCACAACGCCGACGGCTTTGACCTGTGCGACCTGACACATTGCCAGGTGCTGCGCAAGCCGACGCCGACCGCGGAGCGTGCCGCCGCCGCGACAGCTGGGCGGGTTCTCCGGTATCGCGGTGCAGTGGCGTCGGTGTTCTACACCGCCTCATGCGGCGGCCACAGCGAGCGACCATCAGCCGTCTGGCCTGGCGCCGCCGATCCTAGGTTCCTGCCGTCGCGGGCGGACGACGCATGTGGAGGCGACCCGGCGTGGATGGCGGACCTGACCGTGGAAGACCTGTCCCGTGCGCTGCGCGCTGGCGGCTTCAAAGGTGAGAGCTTACGCGACGTGAGAGTGATCGGCCGTACGCTGTCCGGGCGCGTCGCCTGGTTGCGGCTGGACGGGCTGACACCGAACGAGATTTCCGGGGAAGCCTTGCGGACCCTCGTCGGTCGCACGCTCGGCTGGCAGCACATCCGAAGTACGGCGTTTGATCTGCGGCGAACGGGATCCGGATTCCACGTGGCAGGACATGGAGCTGGGCACGGTGTGGGCCTGTGCGTGGTTGGGTCCGCGCGGCTCGCCGCGCGCGGGGAGTCGGCGGGAACGATTCTCTCGAGATACTTTCCCGGGCTTCAGATCTCGACGCTGGACGCGTCGCTCGCGCGGAAGGTGCCGGAGGTGCTCGTCTCCCTACCAGCGGGTGACCAGGGCGAACACGACGTGATTTACAATCTCACCGCGCGCGCGCTTGACGCGCTGGTGGCCAAGCTTGGCGTCGTGGCTCCCGCCCGGCTCAGGCTACGGTTTCATCCGACGGTCGAGAGCTATCAGCGCACGACAGGGCAGCCGTGGTTTACCGCTGGCGCGACTCGGGGGACCGACGTGCACCTTCTACCGCTGTCGGTGCTGCGCATGCGCGGTATTCTCGAAAGGACGATCAGGCACGAACTCATTCACATCCTCATCGAGCCGGCGTTGGCGGGGCGGCCGTTATGGGTATCCGAAGGTGCTGCGTCCTACTTTGCCGGCGAAGTCCTGTCGTCGGATGACACGCTACCGGGCGGTAGCGATCCTGGTGCCAGTTCTTCGTGTCCCATCGATCGCGAGCTGAGAAGTCCGATTTCGCAGGACGCGCTGAGGATCGCCTACGCGAGAGCCGCCGCGTGCTTTGCCCGCCAGATTCGAACGGGGAAGGAGTGGCGCGACGTCTTCTAGGACGGCAGGCCTGAAGGCCTGCACGACATGCGGACTGCCGCACGCCCGTACACGCGGAGAACAGCGGCAGCGATCGCAACGGTGAGCGCGTAGAGCACAATGAGTTTGGCCGTGGCGAACGTCGGTTCCGCCCAGTTCGGCGGCAGGCTCTTCGGCCGCCAAACGACGATCCTCCAGAGCCCTTCGCTGACGACGAGGATGCCCACAGCCGCGGCTGCCAGCGGTGCGAGTCGAACCGACAGACGCAGGCCGCTACCTGCCAGGCGCATGCCGCCCTGGGCCCCTGCGGCCGTGAGTCCAGCGACGATTGACAGTCCGAGCACCCACCGCACGAGCCACGTGGCCCGGAACGCGGCCTGATGGACCGGCTGGGTGCGTGTGGCTCCGAGGTAACGTAGGAACAGCGCGTCAACCTCGCCATGATGTGCGCGCCACCAGCCGTCTGCGAACCCGGTGAGCCACCACAGGATCGCGAACACTGCCAGACCGGCGACGAAGCTGGGCAGCGCCGCCAACGTCCGGCGCACGCCCACACCCGGTGAGACATCTTGCGCGAAAGCCATGGCACTCGCGGTGGTCACACCCACGGTCACGGCGACCAGAAGGAGGAGCACGGCCGATAGTGTCAACGCGAGCGCGTTCGATTCAGGGACGTTGAGCAGCGCCCAGAGGAGCGCCGCCCCGAGTGCGTATCCAACGGCCAACGTGGCCGCCGATCGCGTGAAGCTGTGGACGTTCACTTCGTCCCTTCGGGCGTGACCGCAAGCGTGGCGATGTCGCTCGAGGCAGAGACGTCCGGCACGTACATCGGTGAAATGCGAGCGGGCATCGCGCTGAACGTCCCAGGCGTCGTCACCTTGAGCAGGTACGTGAACTCGTAGCGTCCGGCGGAGAAGTCGCTCAGGAAGAACACCGTGCGGTCATCGCGAAATTCGCGTTGGCTGCCGAACAACCACGAACCCCGCTGCTCGAGCTCATAGCCTTCTTCTTTTTCCACCTGTTCCGTGCCGGCTGGGATCGGATCCTCGAGCATCAGGTATCGCCAATCTGGCGTCCCAGCGGTCGTCAGGCGCACGAGGATCAGATCGCCAGGCCGTGCGGTTCCGTTGAACGCGCCTTCGCGATAGACGATGCGTCCGTTGCGCTGGACCGGCGACAGTGTCGAGTAGCGCCGCACGAGTGCGAGCTTCCGCGATCCCGTGCGATCAGCGGCAGCCGGCTTGTCGTAGTAGCGCACGGACGCGTCGTAGTAGAGCGCTCCCGCGCCCTGTTTCACGATTCGAACGGCGTTGATGCCGTCGGAGGCCGGGCTTTCGAGCAGTACTGGATTCGGCGCGGTCAGCGACTGTGCGTCGAACGACCGGCTTCCCACGCGCGAGCCGTTCACGAAGACGTCAGCAGTGACCGGTGCCGGCCGTTCATTCCGTACCCGCATGTACGCGAGCAGCCCCTGCAGCGACAGCGCCGTCTGCTTCGTGTTGACCCAGTAAGCACCGGCTGTCCGGTTCAGCACGAGCCAGCGCGCCACCCGTTCGAGCAGCGGATTGTTCGGATCGCGCGCCGATAACGCCTTCAGCGCCAGAGCCGAGGCTTCAACGCTTGTGTCGCCGATGTCTTCGAGGAGCGGGTCTGAGCTGACCGGCCACCACGTGACGTCACCTCGCGTTTCTGCGGCGTTCACCAGTTCGCGCGACAGATTCTCCCCGCGCGCATCCTTTTTCTGATCGAGCGTCATCAGCAGGAACGACTGACCGGATGCGGTCATGCGCGCGCGCGACGACCAGAGATCGTCGATCGCGGTGGCCATGTTGAACGAGTCGGATGCGTCGGAGCCCGCTCGGGCGAGCACGTAAACCACGTAGGCCTTCAAGTCCGGAATGGCGCGCGGGTACTTCGCATACATCTGCCGCAGCGCCTTGGCTCCGTTGGAGATGCGCCCTTCCTGGACTTTGACTCCGTTCTCTCGTGCCTGCACCAGCCCGTCAATGGCGTACGCCGTCATGAACGGATGGTTCTGATCGGTTCTCCACCAGCCCCACCCTCCGTCTGGATGCTGGTAGTCGTAGAGCCGCTTTAATCCATCGTCGACCTGTCGATCGAGTGCTTGCAGACGTTCAGTCGGAGAGATCTGCATTTCGGCCATCGCGCGCAGCACGACCAGATTCGGCACGAAACTCGACAGCGTCTGTTCGGTGCATCCCCAGGGGAAGGACGTGAGGTAGTCGAGGGCGCCGAGCATGGTGCCGGCAAGCGAGGGAGCGAGCGAGACGCGTATCGACCGTCCGGACGCATTCGCGGTCGGTGGCACAGTCAGATCGATTGTGCGCTGTCCCGGTTCGAGGATCGAACCCGAGCGTCCGACGTTCCGCTGAAGGCCTGCGGGCTGCACGGGCAGCGATACCTGCATCGCGTCGCCGGCGACGTCAGTCGTGGCTTTGCTCGTGACGGTGACCTGACGGACCTGGTCGGCTTTGAAGGACCAGTCCGATCGCTGTTGTCCATTCTGCGCGACGTTCAGCGATCGCGGCGAGCTGGGAGACGCAGTGTTGTCGGTCGCCGACAGTCCATCGGCGGAAAGCGAGACCGCGACGGCCTTCGCGTCCGGCAGGTAGTTGTGCACGATCGTCTGGATGCCGACCTGGTCGCCTTCGGTCAGGAAGCGCGGCGCGACGACGCGCAGGATCAGATCCTTTGTCGTGATGGTGTGCATAGTGGTCGCGCCGACCTCGGTCGAGGCCGTCACTGCCCGCACGGTCAGGCGCCACGACGTCAGAGAGTCGGGGTAGTCGACGCGTACCTGGGCGCTGCCGTCCGCGTTCGTCGTGACGTCGCCAACCCAGAACACCGTATCAGGGAAGTCCTTCCGCACGCGCGGGCGATCTGGCCGGTCCGCCTTGAAATCGGCCAGGGTGAGCGGCCTGTGACGCCGGGCAAGGAGCAACTGCTCGGTTCCCGAGTATCCGACGAACGGATACTCGCGCGAGAACGAGGTGCCGACCAGGTTGTATTCGCGGCGGTAGAAGAAGCGCAGCGGATCAGGTGTGGTGTCGGGTCGGACGCCGTAGATGGCCTCATCGACGAGGCCAACACTCAGCTGTGCGCGCACGGGCGCGCCGTTTGCGTCCGCGACATGCAGCGTGAACACGCCCGGCTCTCCAGGGCGGACGATCGGGCGGTCCGTCTCGGCAGTGACCGTGAGTTGTCGCCGCACCGCGGGAACCGACAAGCGGCGCTCCGATCGATACAGTCGGTCGTCCTTCAGAAACGCGATGCTGACGTAGGTGTCGCCGATGTCGTCCTCCGCGATCGGAACGGCGATGGCTTCGTTCGCTCGCGCCTTCACGACCTGGTGAAACGACACGTGCTGGCTCTCTTTGGTGACGAGCACGGACGCGTCGAACTCCGCTCCGCGAACGACGAGCTGTGCCGTGTCACCCGGCTGGTAAGACCGACGATCGGCGATCATCTCGAGGAAAGTGTCGGCGTCATTGGCAACGTTCGCGGTTCGTCCTGGAACCCAGAGGTAGGTCAGGTCCGATACCTGCCGACCCTCTGACGGAGCGGTGACGCGCACGCGATAACTGCCCGGCTGTTGCGGAACCGTCGGCGACCATCGCGCGCGGCCCTCTGCGTTGCTGTCGATGTCCGTCTGTTGCAGCGTGGTGACGGTTGGCGAGCGATCTCCGGCCCGGTAGTCCACGCGCTCTAGCGCAGCGTGCATCCGGACGGCGCCCTGCGCCGTGCCGGCGTAGTCGATGGCGCGAACGTTGACGTTTACGGTCTCGCCAGGCGAATAGACGTACCGCTCCGGTTGTGCGATCAGGAGGTAGCGGCCATAGGTGGCGACAACCGACGCGGCGCCCGCCACCTCGCGGCCGCTCGAGTCGATGACGCGCGCTTCGATTCTGGCGGTGTAGTCGCGTCCGTCTTCGTCCGTCGCGAGCGGCACCGAAATCTCGGCGACGCCCGCAGCGTTCAGCCGCGCCGTACCTTCAAGCTGTTCCTTGCCGCCGCTGTACTCGCGACCGACATCTTCCTCGTCTTCCCCGGATCCTTCATATCGGAGCGGCGAGAAGTACGACTGGCGATGGACCACGTACTTGACCGACGCGCCCGCGACCGGCTGGCCGAAGTAATAGCGAGCAGCGATCATCGCGGTCAGGCGTTGACCCTGGATCTCGAACTGCGACACCGGACGGACGGCGACGTCAAACTCTGGCTTGCGGTATTCCTGTACTTCAAAAGAGCCGGTGGCTGCGCCCTGGCCGCTGGTGATCCGAATCGTGTAGTAGCCGAGAGAGGCCGTCACTGGTAGGGTGAACGACCCCGTCAGCGCTCCGAATGCGTCCACCGGCTTTCGCTCGCGCAGGAAGACCTTCTGGCTGCTATCAACGATGGAGACTTCCATCGGGTCCAGGCTGACGGGGAGGAGCGCGCCTTTCTCGCGCCAGCGAAGCACGCTCCTGAAGCGAACAACATGTCCCGGGCGATAGATCGGCCGGTCGGTATACGTGTACCCCACCAGATCGCGGACCGGCTCGCGAATTGTGTAGGCGCCCGGATCGGTCGCTGCGGCCTGGCCTCCGCATTCGGCCAGCGTGACGAGAGTGTCCGGCTGGCGCACGGCCACGGCGGTTTGAAACGTGCCGTCAGCGGCGGTCGTCCCCGCTCCAACCGTCTCCTGGTCGGCGATCACCTCAACACGACATCCAGGCAACGGATTGCCGCTGAACCGGTTGGCCGCAAACACCAGCAGTTCGCCTGGCGCCGTTTTCGTCACGAGCCCCACGTCCGACACCACGACCACGGTGTACGCCTTGAGCGGAGCGCTCGCTGCTTCGACCACGTAGATGCCAGGCGATTGGAGATCGAGGGGGACGTGGCGAAATTCCGTGTCGCGGACCGGTGGCAGCAGTTCGCGCCATGACGTAACGAGTTGAGAGGCGTTGAGGAGCGGCACCTGCGCGAAGTTGTTCACGTTCAGGGTGCGGCGCAGCACAACTTGTTGCGTGTCCTGCCGCGCATGACGCTCGGTGCGGTAGGCCGGGCTGAGTTGTTGGCGCAAGAGCCAACGCGCCTCTGATCGGCGGGCGGCCTTCCACAGAGCGATGCGCTCGAGCCATGTCCGCTCCTGCGGAACCACCGGCGCGGTGCTGCCGAGGTGATGCGGATCCCGGAGCTTCTTGAAGAAGGCAAATGTGTCGTTCACGCGGTAGACGCGAAAGTCGAGATGATCGACGCGCCGGTAGATCAACGTGATCGCCGGGCGCTCGTGGGTGTTGAACACGTGGGTTGTCGCCAGCGTAAACGAGGGCGTCGTGTTGTTCGTGTCCGGGGCCTGCGCGTGAAGCGTGATCGACGCAAGAGCGAGCAGCACGCACGCGAACGACAACCGGAACGCAGTCACGCTTCGCATCAGCCCTCCGTGGCTTCTCTGTCTAGAATCGCCAGGCGAAAGATACCGATGAATGCCGGATTGGCTCGAACGGGACGCCACCGGGGCGACGGATGGTGCTCCAGATCGGCGAGGGACACCTTGCGGACCTCCCCCGGTTCCGCTCCCTCTGGTCCCGTGTGGTAGACGATCCAATCACGACGGGAAGAGTCGAATCGAGACTCGCCGACGAAGACCATCAGGTGAGCGGGACTGTCCGCCGTGTCCTGTCTGAAGTAGAGCAGGTCACCTGGCTGCGCGGCGTGGGTGTCGCGGCCGACAGACCGCGTGTTGAGATGAATGAGGGTCTCCGCGTCGGCAAACTCCGCGAACCGATCGGGATTGCGTGCAACCCGGAATAGAAGCCACGCGCCGTCCTTGATGAGCGGCGCACGACGCACATCGGGAAAGGCCACGACAAGCGGCAACCGGCTGGTCTGATGCCATGCCGGCGAGTGGGGCCGCAGCGCCTCTCGGTACGCATGGCGGACCAGCGAAGCGCAGTCCACGACGTCGGCCGTCGTGTGTTCGAACTGAAGGTCTGCAAGAAACGTGAACCAGGACCGAAAGGCCGATCGGTCGGTGTCATCGGCGAGTCGGTTCGTTGGGCGCGCGCCAGAAGCCGCCGCAGTGAATACAGCCACTGCCGCCAGCACCGTCACAATCCGGAGCGCTCGCGCGGCCTTCGGCATACTACTGTGCAGTCGGGTGGCGCACTCTCCAGAATTGTACCGGAATCTGGTTGCGGGAGAGGATCTAAGAGAAGGTCCTTCGTTCATGTCGGCCGACGTGGAGGAGGACGACGGCGCAGCAGGCGCTCAATCGCTTTCACGACGAACACAGCCCGCCGCGTGCGGCGGGTCTGCCGGCCCGTTAACGAAGATGACGAGGCCGGGGGCGTGATCGGTGTCGAACGTAATTGGCGGACGAGAGTCGCTCCGAGGAGGCAGCCATGAACAAGACGGTCCTCTTGGTCGCTTTACTGTTCGGCGTCGGGGCCACTGCAAACGGCCAGACGACAGGCCCCGTGAGGGCACTGAGTCCGGCTGAACGTGCGGTGATGAGCGTGGAAGAGCAATATCGGCTCGCGCAACTAAACAATGACACGCAAGCCCTGAAACGCATCCTCGCTGACAAGTTTTACGAAACCAATCAGAACGGAAACAGCCGGAACAAGGCCCAGACGATCGAGCTGTGGACGGCTTTCCACATCAGCGCCCGCACGACCGAGCAGTCCGACATTCGTTTGACCGGCAGCACGGCCCTGGTGACAGGTTCTGAGACGGAGCAGAACGGCACGGGCGTGGACCGCATGCTGTTCATGCGGACGTACGTGAGGACGGGCAACGGATGGCGGCTCCTTGGCGCCGTGCATTTCCGCAATCCGAAGCTCGCAAGTCGGTAAGCACGCGCCGGCGGCAGCGACAAGCCATCCTGCCTTGGGCCTGCGACAGCCGAAAGACGTGAGGCCCGGGTTTCGTCGGGAGTCCACCTGCCTTCGATAGCCGTCGGGATCGCGGACGAGCAACGCGCGCGCGGTGCCCCTGGCCGTTGCGATCTTCACCGGTCCGCCAGACAGCGACACGATCGGCGCGCCGGTAGCGGGTCAGTTTCAAGACTCAGTAGAGCGGCTGGGTTACGTCCCGGAGAAGACCAAACATCCAGAGGGCTATCAATGCGACAAACACGATGACCGCAAGAAGAGTCTTCTTGAGCGCAGAGTTCCGCATATCTGCCTCCCGGCTAGCGTGCCTTTAGACGCCCAGCAATCCGACAAGTCTCCGATTGACCAGACATGATCCGCGATGCCGGCTTCCATTGCAGGCCGCGCCGGTCAGACGAACTGTGGAGCGGATGCTACAACCCTCGCAGAGCGCCCGCACGACGCCATCGCCATCGCATTCAGAGACTGAAACGATGTTTAAGACGCCACAAGAAATGAAACCCCAGGTACCTGTTATGTTCTTCGTCCTCAGACGTCTGTGCCTGGTCGTCGCTCTAAGTAATGCTGTTCGAATGACTTAAGCATCTGGCGCTCTATAGGCACGGTGTTTGCCCGCTTTCTCAGGCGAGGTGTAAGGATGGAGACGTTTTTCGTGCGAAAGCAGATCGTCGTCGGCGCGATCCTTTTTGGGTGTCTCGAACTCGGTGTGATGCTGATCAAGGCACTCGCGCACTGACCGGAATGCTGCGATCGGAATCTGGCGGCGCGCCAACCGGCTCGTCATCTTTGAGAAAGTCCGTCGAGCCGTCGCGGTCCTTCCGGGCGTCGCGCCGGTCGCCTCAAGGCGATCGCGGATGCCCGCGACGTGCCTGTGCTTCTTGCGGTCGTGTAGCGGTCTGACAGTCGTGGATGTCGACTCCAGATGGGCGTGAATGGGTGGATCAGGCTCGGACGTGTCAGACAATCACCGCAGGTGTCAGTGTTGCGCTCGTTCAAACACAACGGTTTGGGCCTGCAGGTTCGGCGTGGCTGTCCTACTGGCCAATGTCCACGATCGCGAATGAGGCGGGGGTGTGTCGGTCGGGTCTTTGTTCGCCCACCACTCGTGATGGATGCGAGCCGAGTCAGGCAGCGTGAAGCCGAGGAGGTCTTCGATTTGAGCGAACGTCAGGACCACCGTGTTCGCGTATCGATGTTCCAAGTACTGATACAGCGACTTATATTTGCCCGGCATCACGGGTCCTTCCGGTCGAAGAGATGGCCTTCCTGACCGTCCGAGCCTGATCCTGGCCAGGGGCTATGGATCTGATCTGTGTCTCCACGAGGTCCCGTTCGCCATCATGGATGCACCTCATACAGACGTCCGCCTCGCATGACGCGCCGCACACTGCGCGTCACTCGGATGTCCTGCAGCGGATTGCCCGCGACGAAGGTCAGGTCAGCGAGCTTTCCGATTTCAATCGTTCCCAACAGATCGTCGACGCCGAGCGCCACGGCCGCGTCGGCCATTGCCGCGCGGAGCGCCTCGAACGGCGTAAAGCCGCCCTTGACGAGCTGTTCGATCTCATCGTGGAGCGATTGACCAGACGCCGGTGTTCCAGGCGCCACAGGCCCGGTCATGACGGAGCTGGTCCTGACGCGCAGATCTTGTGACAACTTGACAATACCGTCGCCAGGGACAACGCCCTATCGTCCAAACCCCGGCATCTTCATTTCCGTGTAGTCCGGCGGCGGTACGAACAGCGAAGCATCGAGGCTTGTCTGCTCGACTTTCGTCGCTTCCATCACGACCTGGTTCTTGCCTCGTGCATCTTGCGTCATCTTCAACGGGAAGAAGCCGTCTTTGAATAGCTTCAGGTAGTCGGCATTGGCTCCCAGGGCGGCCAGCGCGCCCATGGAGCTCGAACCACGACCACCCATGGGCGATTGTCCAAACATGAAGAAACCAAGGCCTTTCGCCGAGCAGACCTCGGTGTCACCCTTCTCGCCCATCACGTACCACTCGCAGGTATGTCCGGCGACGACCTCCGTACGACCGGTGGCTTTGATGTTCGGCACCTGGCCCTGCGCACCTGCCGTTCGCGCGCCTTGCTCAGCCTTCGACGGGGCTGCGCCCCTCAATGCTTGGCCCATTTTCCGAAAGTCCATCACCATGTACATTTTTTGCGCGGGAATCAGAGTGGTCATCGAGCCAGTGCTCAGGTCCATGATCATGGCCGCGGTCTGACCTTTTGAGTTGATTTCGGTGCGGCTCTTCGTGCCCTTGTACATCTGCGTCATCTCGACGCTCTCGCCGTTTCCGTTCATCTTGTATACGACGACGCCCTCGAAAGCCCCTGACTGGGCCGAGACAACGGAGGTGAGGCCGAGACAGAGCATGAGCACCGTGCGCGTAAATCGAATGTGGCTGAACATACGAGACCTCCAAAGTGGGAAGAGCCTCACAATTCTACGTGACTCATGACGTTGATGACGAGGGATCCGTCCCGAGTCCTGTGGAAATAAGCTCGTAATGTCCCACAACCGGATCGAGCCGAACCGACGTTAAGCGCGAGCGAACACCCAGCGAAGATCAGGCGTGCAGAGGGCCGTTTGAAGTGTCGATCGATTTTTCGGGCACTACGGCATCCCCGTGCCGCCACGGCTCCCGGTGGGGGGCGCCTGAAGGAGTGCAGGTTCCCGATAAAATACTCATAAAGACAGGTGCGAAGGCGGCCCTCCAAATTGCGCACGACGATGTGAAGTAGAGAGTAGAATTCCGTACGTCTGGAGGTGGTCTGATGAGGGTCACGCGAATACTTCGGCGCCTGGGCCCATTCGGCGTCATCCTTTCGGCGTCATTGGCGATACCCGCGGTGATGGCGAGCCAGGAATCCGTTGGTCCCAGACAGCCCGCTCCTCAACTGTTGACGTTCACCAAGGACGTCGCGCCGATCCTCCAGCGACACTGCCAGGCATGCCATCGCCCGGACACCTTTGCTCCGATGTCGCTCCTCACCTATGACGACGCCCGGCCGTGGGCGCGGTCGATTAAGCAGAGAGTCGCCGCGCGAGAAATGCCCCCCTGGTACATCGACAAGAACGTGGGCGTCCGCCACTTCAAGAACGATGTGTCGTTGACCGACCAGGAGATCACGACGATCGTGCAATGGGTGGATAGCGGGGCACCGAAAGGAAATCCGGCCGACATGCCGCCGCCCAAGCAGTTCGAAGCGACGAACACGTGGCAGATGGGTCCGCCGGACCTCATCGTGCAACTGCCGAAAGACCTGGAGATCCCGGCCGAAGCAGCCGACCGGTGGGTCGATATCCTTGTCGATTCGGGTCTGACGGAGGATCGGTATATTCGGGGAATCGAGATCAGACCTCTCAAAGGCTTCAAAGCGATTCACCATGTCAGCACGGCGATGAAGCACGATGACGACGCCGACGACGGCGACAACGTTCAGGGCACGTTCCTCAACGAGTACGCGCTCGGGAAGAACGCCGACGTGTTCCCGGAGGGCGCGGGCCGCTTGATCAAGGCTGGGACGAAGATCAACTTCAACTTGCATCTCCACGCCGTTGGCCAGGAGACGTTCGCGAACGTGGCCCTCGGCCTGAGGCTT
Source organism: Vicinamibacteria bacterium (assembly GCA_041485905.1). Taxonomy (GTDB): domain Bacteria; phylum Acidobacteriota; class Vicinamibacteria; order Vicinamibacterales; family CAVVIG01; genus JAHFUI01. The sequence continues at coordinate 13,397 of JBGPKK010000038.1, read as the reverse complement.
TACCCGAAGGGCTACACGCCCAAGTACGTCGAGACGACGGAGAAGATCGGGGATCCGAAAGATCTCGACATTCCTCCCAATACCGACAGCGTGCGCTTCGACGGTTACCAAACCCTGGCCAAGCCGGCGCGGCTTCTCTCATTCCAGCCGCACATGCACAACCGCGGGAAGGCATCGTGCATGGAGGCCATCTATCCAGGCGGGCACAAGGTCGAGATGCTGAGCTGCGTGAACCGCTATCAGTTCGCCTGGCATCTTGTCTATCTGTACGATGAAGATGAGCAGCCACTGCTGCCGGCGGGGACCATCCTGCACCTCACATCGTGGTATGACAATTCGCCTGGGAACAAGTTCAACCCGGATCCGGACAACCTGATTACCTACGGGCAGCGCACCATCGACGAAATGGGTGGCGCGTGGGTCAGCTACTATTTGCTGTCCGACGAAGAGTACAAACAGCAGGTCGAAGCGCGAAAGACGAAACGCGCCAGCACGAGCACGGAGTAGTCATCCCCATGTGCGGGTATGACGATCGGTGTTGGCCGCGGTGGGCGATATCAGTCGGCGTCGTGCTTGTTTGCGCAGGCGGCATCACCCTCGCCGCCCAGGTCCAGTATGCGAGGGGACAAAATGTTGCCCCGGTATTCGAAGGGTGGGAGCACGCCCCAGACGGAACCTACAGCCTGGTCTTCGGATATCTCAACCGCAATTACGAAGAAGAAGTTGACATCCCGGTCGGACCCGACAACCGCGTCGACGTGGGCGATCAGAGTCAGCCGACGCACTTCTATCCGCGGCGGCAGCGATTTGTCTTCCGAGTGGTCGTGCCTCACGACTGGGACAAGAAGCGGAAGGTGGCCTGGACGCTGATCTCCCGCGGCCGAACCGACGTAGCCAAGGGATGGCTCCAGCCGGAATGGGAACTGAGCGAAGGCGTCATCGTCGAGAACATGGGGGGCGGCGTACCCGATCCCAATAACAAGCCTCCGATTCTGACGATCGGACCTGTGCAACCCGTCACTCTGCCGAATGCGGCCGTGTTGATGGCCTCGGCCACCGATGACGGACTTCCGAAACCCTATCGTCGCTCCGCTTCAAACCCTGACCGCGATTCGCAGCCTCGCCGGCCAAGAGGCGTGCAGATCAAATGGATTCACTACCGAGGTCCCGGCCACGTGACGTTTGCTCCCGATGCCAGCCCAATCGTCTACGGAGAACCAGTCGCGCTGACGGCGAAGGCGACGTTCAGCGCGCCCGGGACGTACGTGCTTCGGGCGACCGCCAATGACGGACAGCTGAACACGACCCGCGACGTCACGGTGATGGTGAACCCGACGAGCTCCGTCCAAAACCTGCGCTGACCGTCGGAAATGCGGTCATCCGCCGGGCATATTGGAATCCAGCTCGGACAAGGAGAGGCTGCCAGTCGGCTGCGGAGATAAGCGACGTCTCAGCCGTGCTGCCTGGCGCGACGAACGAGGCGATGCGAGAGAATCGGCCGACCATCTCGACCTAGACGGATCCCGGTCCATTCCATGAATTCGGTCCGTTCCCGCCGCTGGGCTTCGCGTGCCGCGGCGATGGAAGTCGGCGTGGCGCGGTCTCGGGCGTCGGTCGAAGCAATTCCAGGCGTCCTGGTACCGTCGGGAGAAACGCGAGCAGCGTGTCTTGCGGGCATAACTAGCCTATCCTCCGCCCCTCCTTTCGGCGGCAAGACGGCGACTGAATAGACCAGTGGAGAACGGAAGGGGGTTCTTCGAATCCCACCGTCTCGGCGGCCGGTTGTTGCTCTTTCTGGCGTGGGCGCCTGTCTGTCCGGCACCGCAGGTCGGCGGGCACGGGACACCGCAGGCCCGCCGCCGCGCGCTGCAGATGCACCGAGACCGTGCTCACACCGACGCTGCACGCCCGGGCAATCGCGCCGTGGCTCAGCCCGGTCTCATATTTTCAGGCCTCTGCGTGCCTGATCTTCGCTGGATGTTCGCTCGCGCCTGACGCCGGTTCGGCTCGATCGCTTCCCAGGTCGACCACCGGATTCAAGAACTGAATGAACGAGTTGACCCCGTCGTCGACGGGGACGTTCGGGCTGTCGCGTGATGCGCCGTTGACGCACTAGGAGCGCGCCGCCTGTAGTCCGGCCCCAGCCGGATAGGTGCGGCTGTCAATGCAGGGCCCTTCTTGAGTCCTCGATCCGGATGTTTCAGCGAGCCAGACGGCTCGACTGAATATTTCCAGCCGTAATCGTCCCGCCGACGGTGGCCACGACGGCTCCCGCCGGATTCCGAATCGTGAGCGTCAGCCGATCGCGGCCCGCGCCCGGTTCCCCGGCGTCGGAGGCCTGCGCTGTAAACGTATAACCGGCCACGCCGTTCCAACGTCCACTGCCACTCAAGGTGGCCGTGTCGATCGTCGGCCTCGGTCGGTAGCTTGGCCGGAATCTCGGATCGTCCGTGAACACGACTTGATCGAGGCTGCTCGAAACGAACGTGCCGATGTGATTGCCGCGGGTCTCGAGGCCCAGGCGGTCCACTTCGAGACTGAGGCGTCCGCGCTCCGCGCCAGAGGCCCGTTCCGCGACGTGGAACGAGAACTCATATCGAATGCCGCTCGCATCGGTTCGACCGTTCCCGTCCATCACTCCAGCGGTCGGGAGTACGTTGATCGTGACGGCCTTCGCCGCTGAGTTGTAGTTGGCCGGATTGCTCGGCGTGAACGTCGCGTTCAACGTGCGCAATCCACCATCCAGAACGGTGCCGACCGGAGGCGTATAGGCGAACGTGCCCGCCGCGTTCGCCGTGGCGTTCAACTGCGTGGCGCTCAGAGGAGTGCCTTCGCTGATGGCCGCGGGGTTCGCCCACGTGATGATCGGTGTCGCCTCTTGAATGGCGATCGTGCCGCCGCCGCTCGCATTCGTGTACCCGGGATCGTTGCTCGTGAACGTCGCTGTCACCGCGTAGACGCCGGCGTTCACCGGCGCCGCCGAGCCGCCGGCACCGTAGCCGAAGCTGAAGGATCCGGAAACCGCCACGCCGCCCGTACCGGTCGCGGTCGCGGTCGCGGCATGCACCGCTCCGTCGTACGTGAACGTTCCTCCCGTAACAGTGATGCTGGGAACCACAGGCGTCGCGACATTGGTCGAGAACAGCAACGCCGATTCGTTCAGGATCACCGGCACGTCGAAGCTCCACTCGATCTGCTGCGCGCTCGCAACCGCGCCGGCGTTTCTGATGCCGATGGTCGCATCCGACCCACGTGTCGCCGGGTTGGCGCCGCCCAGGTCGACGGTCTTGTACTGAAAGAGGAGACGGTTCGTTCCCTCGCTCAGAATCACTTGGAAGGTGACAGGATTCGGCGAGCCCTGCGGGTACGCGTTGTTCCACTGCACGATGAACTTTCGCGTGCCCGGCGCCCCTGTGGTCTGATAGAAGACGGCGCCGGATCCCGGCACTTGAAACGTCAGATCGGACCAGAACGGGAGGACGGCCGGCAGGTCGCCCGGCACGGCCGTGATGGTCAGGTCGGTGTTCGCGAAGTCGGCGATGCCGCTGCATGCGCCGGTGGCGGTCACGAAATACAGGGCGCCGTTCGAGCTGACACACACCTGCGTGTAGCTCGTTCCGTAAAAGTGAAACGTAAACGGCAGCGTCAACACGGCCGTCGCATCGTCAGCGCCCGCAAGCACGCTCGCGGCCCCGCCGGTCGAGATGTCGACGAAGCTGTAAACGGTGGCATCTGTCGCGAGGTACCCACCGGCGTCCGGTCCCCTGGTCGCCGCCCAGCAGAGAACCGGTGCCAACGAGAACAACGCGACGATGGCCACTCGCCGAATCGCCGCGAAACGGACGATCGTGTCGCGCATGACGCCTCTCTGAAAAATGACCGTGTTCATCACCGTCACCACGAGCTCTGCTTGACGATGAATATTTGACCGCCGAAGGTAATCCGCGCACGGCGCACCACCGGGGTCAGCATTCCCGTGAATTGCAGGACGTCGTACTGCTGCGTGAAGATGTTGCTCACGGGACCGCTCAGCAGACCGAGCGTAACGATGCTCGGCAGATCGACGCCGACCACCGGTGTGCATCCCAGGCCTGACGGCGAGCCGAGAATCTCGTTGTTCGTCCCGCCAAGATAGGTGAACCACTTGCCGTAGTTGTTCAGGCTGAAGGCACAGGCCGATCCAAGCTGCGTGACGACGAACGTCTGTGTCCCGACCTGAATCGTTCCGCTGCGGGTCAGCCCGGACGGATTCAGGTCTGCGGTCCACGACACGCTCCCCGATGTGCCGACGAGTGACGAGGTCACGTGCAGCCAACTGGCGTAGCTCTGCACGTTCGGAGAGCAACCGGACGTTGTCGTTGAGAAGGTGAATGAATCAGATCCGCCGCCCGACGACACGGTGACACCGCTTCCGCTCAACGTGTACGCGCACGACGCTGCGGCCTGCGTGACCGTATACGTGAGCCCCGCAATCGTCAGCGAGCCGGTGCGCTCGGCTGGTGCAGGATTGGGCTGCGCGATGAAATTCACGTCACCCGATCCGCCGGATCCGGACGAAGAGATCGTCAGCCACGTGGGCGCGTTGCTGGAGGACCCCCACGTGCAGGCGGCTGGTGCAATGACGCCAACCGAGCCGGATCCACCTGAGGCAGGAACCGTTCCCGTCGCCGACTGCAGCGCGTAGCTGCAGATCGTGCCGCCCTGCGAAATGTCGATGGTCTGGCCGGCGATCGTCAAATGTGCAAAGCGCTCGGTCGTTGACGCCGCGTTCGAGCCGACGGCGACGAACAGCGTGCCGTTGCCGGTGCCGGACGAGGGAGAGATCGACACCCCGGACGTGTCGCTCGACGCCGTCCACGAGCAATTCGATCCGTTCACCGTAATGCCAACCGAGCCGGTGCCGCCCGAGGAGCCAAACGGGCTGCCAAGCAACGTCGTATCGATCGTCGCGCTGCAGGCCAGCGGCTCCTGCGTAATCTGGAACGGCTGACCGCCAATCACCAGCGCACCCGTGCGCGGAAGCGTTTCGGAGTTGGCATCGACCGAGTAGCCAAGCGTCCCCGACGCCGAGCCCGATCCGCCCGACGTGATGTGGATCCAGCTCGGCCCGGTCACCGTGGAGTAGCCGCAGCCCGCGGCCGTCGTCACAACGATGCTCCCCGTGCCGCTCGCCGGCGAGAACGACGCCGTCGCCGAATCGAGTGCCGTCGTGCACGCCGCGCCCTGCTGGTTGATCGTCAGCATCTGGCCCGCGACAGACACCGTCAACGTACGCGACGCCACGCCGGGATTCACGGGAATCGTCACTTGCGCGGTCCCGCTGCCCTGGCTGGCGCCCGGAGTCACACCCGGGTCGGAGGGCGGCCACACGCAGCTGGACGCGGAAGCCGTGACCGCGATGGTGGCAGTGCCTCCCGCCGCCGTCACGTTGAGAGACGACGGGTTGATCGTGAACGCGCAATCGCTGCCGAACTGCGTGATGGTGAATACGGCGCCGCTGACTGTGATGGTACCGGTGCGCTGGGACGTACTGGGATTCGGCGATGCGCTGTAGGTGACCGTGCCGTTCCCGCGGTTCCCGGGTCCGCCCGCACCACCACTGACAATGATCCATGGATCGGAGGCAACGGGGTTCCAAAGGCACCTCGAGCCAGTGCTCACGCTGAAGCCTCCGCCACCACCGCCGGCGGCAACACTGCCGGCGGTCGGACCCACCGAATACGTGCACGGCGGCGGTACGGCGACGGTGAGGATGATCGGCGCCATATCGATCTTGCTGATCGAATTCGGCGAGCTCACGCCCACGACGCCAAAGTAGGTTCCAGCCACCAGCGAGCTCACGTCGAGATTCAGGTTGACTGTCGACGAGGCAGTGCCGGAGTTGGACGACAGATTCGCCCAGGGCGCGCCCGACAGGCTCAACGTAAATGCTTGCGCGCCGCTGGTGGTGTTGACCGCGACCTGAGTCGGCCCCGGCGCCGCCGCTCCAAGCTCGTAGCGAATCTGAATCGGGTTCGGGGCCAGCCGGACCGCGGGCGCCTCTCCCGCCGCGTTGTCGACCGTGATGAAAAACGCCTTGGACAGCGAATTGCCGAGTGCGTCGGTGACTCTTGCGAATATCAGGAATATTCCGGCCGACTGGGGCGCGCCGGATAACACACCAGCGTTGCTCAACAACAACCCGGCCGGCAGATCGACCGTCGGGACTGCGTCGATGACATAAGGCGGCGTGCCCCCCACCGGTCCGAGCAACGCCGAATACGGTTGCCCGACGATGCCAGAGGGTAGGCTCACCAGACTGAATCCGAGGGCCGCGACGTTCATGGTCACAGGAATGGTCAAGTGCTGACCGGCGCCATCGGTCACAGCCAGGGCGAACGCGTAGCTACCGGCCGCGGTTGGCAGGCCGGCCAGGGAGGTGGGCACGCCGTTGGCCCCCGGGAAGAGCGTCAGCCCGGGCGGCATCGTGCCGCTGTCAAGCACCCAGTTGTACGGCGCCACGCCTCCTCGCAGGAAGAAATCGGGGATGAACAAGTACGGCAGTCCGAGCGTCGCATCGTTGGCTCTGGCACTCGTCGTCGAAAGCAGTGGGGGTGGCACAGCAGCCGACTCCGTCACCACGACAGTGACACTCGTCGCAAATGTGCTCGACGCGCTGTCGGTGACGGTAAACGGAATCACATACCTGCCGATTGACAGCGGCGTTCCCGAGATCACACCGCCCGGGCCCACGTTGAAATTCGCCGAGGGACCAGACGATGCGAAGGTGTACGGTGGCGTGCCACCGGCCATCTTGATCGTCGTCGAGTAGAACTCTCCGACGTGGCCTGATGGGATGTACAAGTAGCTCGTCAACCCGAGCGCCGGGAACGCGACCTGCATCGGGCTGACTCTCAGCGTGAACACGTGATCGGCGACATCGGCAAAGTTTGACGTGTTCGTCGCGCGCAGCGTGTAGGTGAATGTGCCTGCTGCGGTCGGTTGACCCGCCAGCAACGTCGTGGTCGAACTGCCGGTGATCGACGGATCGGTGACCAGTCTCAAGCCTGCCGGCAGCGCGCCGACACTCGACCATGTGTACGTCGCGGGCGTGCCTGTGATGGAAATCGCATTCAAGGATTGGCTCAAGCCACGTCCGAGCGAGCCGTCGGCGAGGTTGTTGTTCCCAACAATCAGGCCGCTTGCGCTGGCGACGGTCAGATTGATGATTCGCCCGAAGGTGGCGCCGGTGGCATCGGTTGTCTTCAACACGAACCTGTAGAACCCGGAGGTCGTCGGCATCCCCGACAGTAGACCTCCGGTTGACAGCGTTACACCGGGCGGCAGCATGTCCTGAGTCGCGCTTGCGGGCGCCTTGTCGAACGAATACGGCGGCGTGCCGCCGACAGCCACGAACTGCATCGACACGCTTCCCGTGGTGCTCAGCGTGGGCACACCTGGGTTCACGATGCCGATCGTGGAGATGTTGAGCGTGAACGTCCGGCGAACGGCGGATCCCGCCGTGTCGGTGGCAATCAAATCGAACGAATACGCGCCCGCCGCGGTGGGAATCCCGGCCAACACGGTCGTTCCGGGCGCAAAGGCGGCGGCAGACAACGCCGTGCCAGTCAGCAAGCTGAGACCCGGCGGCAGCGGGGACGCAGGGGCAGGGGCCCACGTGTACGGCGGCCGGCCGCCGGTGGCTGTCAACGTGTAGGTCGATTGCCGGCCGACTTGCGCATCGACTAGCGCCGTGCCCGCGAGCCCAATGTCCAGCACGAGGGGATTGGGGCTTACCGCTGGCAGCGTGAAGAGGTGGGTGACCGGAACCACACCGTCCGTCACGGTCACCTGCACCGCGAAGCTGGTTTGCCCCGTGAAGATGGGCGTGCCGCTGATCGTTCCAGCCGACATCGTCACACCCTGCGGCAACCCGTTCGCGGACCAGACCTTTGTCGGTCCCCCTCCGGTCGCCGTGAAGGTATAGCTGTACGGTGTACCGAACACGGCGGTTGGCAGGATCGTTGGATCGGTGAGCGCGATGCTCGAGACCCGTAACGTGAAGCTGAACGTCACGCTCGTGGCCGAAGCTGAATCAGTGGCCATGGCCGAGAACGTGAACGTGCCGGCCGCCGACGGCGTTCCGCTAATCACTCCAGCCGTCGAAAGGGTCAAGCCGGCAGGCAGAGAAGAAAGCGGCGACCACGACACGCCCGCGCCGTTCAACACCGTCACCGTGTGCGAATAGGCCGCGCTGATCGACGCGTCGGGCAAGGTCTGGCTCGAGCCGAGGACCGCGAACGGCGATACTTTCAACGCGAACGTCCGGACACCGATGTTCCCCAGCGAATCCAGGGCTTGGATCGTGAAGGTGTAACTGCCCGGCGCAATCGCGATCCCGGTCACCACCTTGGCACCCGCGGCGCCGGATGTCGGCACGAGATCGAACCCGGGCGGCAATGACGTCAGGGCCGTAATCGTGTACGGCGCGGTGCCATTGGTGGGCGTCATCGCGTAGCTCGGCACGGACCCGGACGCAATGGTTCCGAGGTTCGCCGACGTGGGGAAATTGAGCGTCGTCGGGCCAGACCCGGCGACGTTGACGCTGACGTTGGCCGTGAACGTATTCGACGCGCCGTCGGTCGCTTGAATCGGCACGCTGAAGAAGCCGGTGTTGGTCGGCGTGCCGCTCACGACACCCGTCAAGGGATCCAGAGACAGGCCCGGCGGCATGACACCGCTGAATGTGTAGCTGTTGGTGCCGCCGATCACCAGCAGCGGCTGCGTGTACGGCGTGTTGTAAACGAGCGGCTGTTTGCCCGAGACCGGCAGGCTGACGTACTGGAACCCCAGCGGGCTGATCTTCCAGGTGGACGGCGGCAGCGTCACGGCGGTGCCGACTGAGTCGGTCACGGTGAGCGTGAAGTTGTAGACGCCGAGCTGCATGGCGCCACCCGCGACGTAGGCGGCCCCTGGCGTCAAAAACGATCCAAGCGTTTCACCGGGACCTTGGAGACTCGTGCCGGGCGGCAGCAAGCCTGCCGTTTTCGACCAGACGTACGGCGGCACACCACCTTGGGCGATGAGTGCCACCGTAACGATCGAGCCGACGGTCGTGTCGTTAAAGAGCAGGCTGTTTGGCGTCAGGGGCTGCGGCGTCGCGCTCACAGCCGCGAGGAAGAACGTCTTCTGCACCGTGCCGCTCGACCCCGACACCTGTGCCGCGAAAGACGTCGTACCGGAGAACGTCGGCGTTCCCGAAAGCACACCGGCGGGGCTGAGCGTCAGCCCGCCGAACAACGTGCCGACGCTGGGCCAAACGCACGGTGCGCCGCAACCAGGGGCGTTCAACGTCTGGGTATAGGGGCTGTTGACGATGGCCTGTGGGAGCACGCCGCCCGTCGTCACCGCGTAGGGGTCCACGTTGAGCGTCAGGGAACGGGTGATGGTGTTCGACGTCGGAAGATCGGTGAGCGTGACTCTCGGGGAGAAGCTGCCACTGGCCGTGGGCGTTCCGAAGATCTGCCCAGAAGCATCGACCGACAGGCCGGGTGGCAGGTTGGTTGCCGACCAGGAATAGACAGTGCCGCCGTACGGCGTCAAGGTAAACGAGTACGGGACGCCGACCGTCGGCCTCGGCAGGTTCCCGACCGACACCACCTGCAGCGGCGACACGGTGATCGAAGCGGCGCGATCGAAGCCATGATCGGCTGCGTCGTCCACGTGGAGCGACGTGTTGAAGGTACCCGGCGTCGTGAGCACGCCGATGAATCCGCCGGTCACCGACGATGGGAAGGAGATCGGGAGCGGCTGGCCGTCCTGCACGCGCATGCCGGGGATTGGAGCAGCGCCCTGCGAATAGTGATACGGCGGAACGCCGCCTGTTGCGTTCAGTTGGAAGTTGAGCGTCCCGACGGCCACGGTGAGGTTCGTGCCGAACGGCAGATTCAGGGGTGGAACTTCGCCGTCTGCGTAGATCGAAATGCTGAAAAACCGGAGCAGAATGTGTCCTGCTGAATCGGTCGCCTTGAGTTGGAAGAACCGGAAGCCGCGAGCGGTGGGCGTTCCATCGATGACCCCGGTCGGGTGGAGCGTCAGGCCCGGCGGCAGGGATTGGAACGGCTGGAGCGTCCACACAATCCCCGAGCCGCCGGTCGCGGTCACCGACCCGTTGTAAGGCGTTCCAACGTTTCCGATCGGCAGGTTCTGACTCGAGAGGGACAACGGCGTCACGACGAGCGTGAACTCGCGGACGGCATAGTTCGCGCTGTTGGTTGCATCCTCGACGCGAACCACGAAGGTGTAAGTGCCGGCAGTCCCGGACGCAGGTGTACCGTTCAGCATCCCGACCGATGAGAGCGTGATGCCGCTCGGCAGACTGCCGCTGCCAAGGATCCAGTTGTACGAGGGCAGACAGCAGGCCTGGAGCTGATTCGAGTACGAGAACCCTTCGGTGATGGTGCCGAGATCGTAGAACGAGTTCAGGTTGACCGTCGACGTGAGGCTGCCGATGAACGGGTACTGGTTGAGGCTCAGCGTTTTCCCGTCGGCGTCAGCGAACTCTACGACAATCGAGAAGCTGCCGTTCTCCAGTGGTGTCCCCGAAATAGTGAGGGTCGCCGGATCGAACGTCAGGCCGAGCGGCAGTTTTCCGCTGACGATCGCAAGAGAGTAAGGAAGGTGGCCACCAAGCACGCGGAAGGTGGACAAGAACGGCACACCGATGTTGCCGCTGCCAATACCGTTCCACAGCCACATCGGGCTGACGTTCAAATCGAAGGTGTTGCTCGCAACCTGACCGTCCGCGTCGGTGACGGTCGCCGTCACAGGGAAGGTGCCCATCTGCGTTGGCGTGCCCCACAACTCGACATCGCCAGGCGCGATCCACCACATCGTCGTCCCGCTGCCCGACCGAAAACTCATGCCGGACGGCAGCCCCGTGACGGACCACGTATACGGCGCCCTCCCGCTACCTACCGATATACCTCTATTGCACGGCGTTCCAAACGAACAGTCATCGAGGAAGCTGCCATAGGGATTGACGGCAAGGAGATTCGGCGGGGAGTTAATGATGGAGAGAGCCATCCGCTTGGAATAGGACACTCCTAAGGCGTCCACGACGCTCACATCGAAGCTCCACTTCCCGGAGGTAGTGGTGATCGTGCCCGAGAGCCTGCCGTCCTCACTCAAGGCCAATTCCGTCGGGAGATTGTTCGACGTGAACTTATAGGGGCCGGTGCCGCCGGAAGCAGTGATGGTCTCGTCGTAGAAGACGTTGACGGTAGTGTTCGGCAGTGTGCCGTCGGTGACGATGCGGACGGCGTACACACTAATGCTGACAGAACGAAACACGGTATCGACGCCGTCATTGATCTTGAACTGGATGTTGTAGAAGCCCGGTGTGGTCGGAGTCCCCGACAACAACCCGGACGGACTGAGCGTCATTCCCGGCGGTGGCAGGTTCGGTGCTGACGTCCCTGTCGGCGTCCACACGACGACACCGGCGTTGTTGAGGGCGGCCAGTTGGTAGGAGTACGACGCGCCAACGAACGCGTCTGGAACGTTCCACTCTTTCGCGTCCAGCGCAGAAATCTTGAGGGTATATGCGCGCGGGGTTGCGTTCTGCAACAGCGTGAACGAGTACGGGCTTGCGTTTGGCGTCGTGGCCACGCCGCTCAGCGTCGCCGTCGCCGTCGGCGCCCAGGGCGGAGCGTCAGGCCGGAGGGAAATGCCTGGGGGCAGCGCGCCAGAGCTGAACGTCCACGTTCCGCCACCGAACAGCGGAATCTCGACCTGGCCGATGCTGTACGTGCCGAGATTGGTGGTTTGCGCTGCGGCTGGCACCGACCACATCACGAAGAGCGACAGGAGCGCGCAAATCGCGAGTATCGATCGCGCACCACGCGCGGTGGCAAGCAAAGAATCTGAACGCTGCACGGTTCACCCTCCGAACAAATCAATGAGCGGTGAGTTCGACTGCGACGCTCGGTTCCACGAACGATGATGAATCGGGACGGTAGGGCCTGGCAACACCGATGTCAAGCGAATACACGGCGCGCGAAAAACATTTGGCCCCGACGGCGGAAGTCTTCTTGATGGCTGACTTCCTACGCTGCTAGTGCAGCGGACGCGCCTGGCCGAGTTTCATCGCGCCCGCTGCGCCGGAATGAAACATGAACGTCCTTCTCCTCAGCAGCGCTTAATCGATCTGGTGTATCTCGATACGGTCGAAGACTTGATCGGTAAAGGCCCGCTGCCGTCACAAACGCAACTGTCCGGTTCGCTCAAGATCCGGCGGCAGACGATTTCTGAGTGGCGACGGTCGCTGCGCTTCATGGAGGACCGGATTGAGCTCGGCGACGCGCTGTGTGACCTGGCGAATCAGCGAATGGCGGAGCAGGGAGCGCCGCCCACTACGCGCTGAACCTCCGTCGTCGTGGGCTCTATGACGCGATGCGCCTGATTGGTCCACGATTCCGGCGTCTGCGGAATAGGGCCGTCAGGTGCATCAAGAGACCGCGTTCGAAGAAGTCAGATTCTCTCTCTCGGGCTGTTAGTACAAGATGGGGCGACGCGCTGCAGCGAACGGACTTGCATCTCGCGGTCTACAAGGGTGCCCGTCACGCTGACGCGCTGCCCGACATGATCCGGCAGCTTCAGCCGTTTCGCCGCGTCGACGACCTCGATTGACGGTGAGCTTTTCTTCAAAAACCCCGACTTCCAGCTCCGCGACTTCGGTGCATCTACACCGGTCGCGTCCTTCAGCCGGAACGCCTCATCGGCGCGCTCGAGGCATCCCGTGACCGTCACTGGCGCCGACTTCGCTGCGTGTGCCTTCGCCGCCGATTCCACTGCGGGCGCGTTCGCGGCAAGCGTCTCGGCCGCGACACCTCCCGCCATAGGCGCCATCGCCGCCGTCTTCGCCCCGGCCTGCGTCGCCGCCTTTTCCGGCTGCGTGTCTACGCTCGCGATGTCCGCCGGCTGAGATGTCTGGCGCGCGCCGATCAGCATCGCCGCAGTTATGACGCAAATCACCGCCAGGACGATCGAACGCGCGCCAATCCGCCCCGTCAGACGTGTGTATTTCTTCAAGCGCGTTAACGTGTTCAAGCGCGGAGATTTCTTCAAGCGGATCGATCTCTTCAAGGGCATCGATGTCCTCCTTGGGTGGAACCTTTCGAACCTCCGGTCTACAGAGCAAACGGGGTACCCAGGTGAGGCTGCCGATGGCCGGCTGTAACCAGCCGTGAAGACGTCGGTTGGTGGCGCCGTCGCGGGGCCGAGTGACGAGTGTCGCGGGATGAAACACCCAATTCCGTGATCGCGCGGCTGATGCTGCCATGTCGGCCGGGGACGGCTACCCAGCGGCTCCAGACGGACCGACCCGGTTATGCTTGAGCTTTTTTGAAACAGTCGAT
>JBGPKK010000037.1:0-33275 GCA_041485905.1 Vicinamibacteria bacterium | reverse complement strand
TTCCGGGATCTCGGCCGCACCTTCGGCGCCGACGCGCTTGTCGGCGAATGCGCGCCGGTACTCGACGTGTACGAGACCGGCGACACGGGTGAAATCGTCGTCGACGTGCCGGGTCGAAGCGAAGAACCCGCTATGATCTAGCCCGTGCGCATCCTGTTCATTGGCGACATTGTCGGCCGACCCGGACGCGAGCTCGTCAAACGCGGACTGGCGGCGATCGTCGATCACCACAGCGTCGACGTCGTGATCGCCAACGCGGAAAACGCGGCCGCCGGCTTCGGTATCACGCGCGAGATCGGCGATCAGTTGCTCGAATGGGGTGTCGATGTGATGACCTCCGGGAATCACATCTGGGACAAAAAGGAGGCGCTCGATTACATCGGCGCCGAGCCGCGGCTGCTGCGACCGGCCAATTACCCGGCCGGCGTTCCCGGCAACGGCAGCTACATGGTGCGCACGCGCGGCGGCGAAACGATCGGCGTCATCAACATCATGGGCCGCGTGTTCATGCTGAGCATCGACGACCCCTTCGCCGTCGTCTTGCGGGAGATCGACGCGATGCGCGAACGGACGCGGACGATCTTCGTCGACTTCCACGCCGAAGCCACGTCGGAAAAGATCGCGATGGGCTGGCACCTGGACGGCAAGGTCTCCGCTGTCGTCGGGACGCACACGCACGTGCAGACCGCGGACGATCGCATCCTGCCGAAGGGCACTGCCTATCTCACCGATGTCGGGATGACCGGTCCGCACGATTCGATCATCGGGGTCGAGATCGCGCCGGCGCTCGGCCGGTTCCTGACGGCGCTGCCGGCCAAGTTCGAGACCGCGACGGGCAATCCCCGACTGCACGCGGTGATCGTGGAAACCGATCCGCAGACCGGCCGCGCCGTCGACATCGAGCGGCTGAGTCTCGGCGTCGAAGATCTGGCACAGCTCGGCGTCCCCAATCTGCAATCTGCCCTCTGAAATCTGCCATGTCCGATCTCTTCGACCTTCCTTTCGAAGAAGACGATGACGAGCGTCGACTGACGACTGACGACCCGCCGTCGCTCGGTGGTGCCACACGACCGAGCTTTGGCGAGGTCGCGCCGAAGCCCGACGGTGAGCCCGGTCGAGCGGAGGCGGACCGGCGACCGACGACTGCTCCAACGCCTGTTGCAGCGAAGCGGATCCTCACCGTCACCGAGCTGACCGTCCGCGTCCGCGATCTGCTCGAAACCGAGTTCTTCGAGGTCTGGGTCGAGGGCGAGCTCTCGAACTGCCGCGTGTGGAACACCGGCCATCTGTACTTCACGTTGAAGGACTCCGGCGCGCAGATACGCGGCGTCGTGTTCCGGTCGGCGCTGCGGTACCTGACATTCAAGCCGGGAGACGGCATGCGCGTGCTCGCGCGCGGTCGCCTCTCTGTGTACGAGCCCAAGGGCGAGTACCAGCTCGTGTGCGAGCACATGGAGCCGCAGGGACTCGGCGCGCTGCAGCTCGCGTTCGATCAACTCAAGAAGCGGCTCCAGGAGGAGGGGCTCTTCGACGCGGCCCGCAAACGTCCCCTGCCCACGCTGCCCCGCAAGATCGGGATCGTGACCTCGATCGAGGGCGCGGCGATCCGCGACATCATCAAGGTGCTCGGCCGCCGGTACGCGAACGCGCATCTGGTGATTCGGCCGGCGCGCGTGCAGGGCGAAGGCGCGGCGGCCGAGGTTGCGCGCGCACTGAACGCGATCGGGCGCGTGCCCGGTGTCGACGTGATCATCGTCGGACGAGGCGGCGGATCGATCGAGGATCTGTGGGCGTTCAACGAAGAGATCGTCGCGCGGGCGATTGCCCGGTCACCGGTTCCAGTCATCTCGGCCGTCGGCCACGAGACGGACGTGACGATTGCCGATTTCGTTGCCGACGTGCGAGCGCCGACACCGTCCGCCGCCGCCGAGCTCGTCGTGGCGCGGAAGGACGAATTCTGCGCACGGATCGATCGTCTCCGCGATCAGCTGACGGCGGGTGCGCGGGCCCGCGTTCACGGATTGAGCCGCGCCGTCCACGTGTTGAGCGGGCGGCCGGCACTCGCGGGCTTCACCGGGCGTCTCGCGATGCGGGCGCGTCACGCGGCGGAGCTCACCCACACGCTGGCGCACGTCATGCGGGGCGTGGCGATAGCCAGAGATCGCCGACTTGAGCAGCTTCGTCGCCGTGTCGAGATCTTCGATCCCGGCAAGAGGCTCGCCTCAATCCGCACCAGCCTCGTCACGGCCGACGGCCGGCTCGTCGCCGCAGCGGTCCACGTGCGCCATCGGGCACGGACCCGGTTGGGCGGCTGCGCGAACCGGTTGGAGACGCTCAGCCCGCTCGCAGTGCTGGGACGGGGATACGCCGTCTGCTGGAACGCGGACCGCTCACGCGTGGTGCGCGCGGCGTCCGATGTCATCGTCGGGGAATCGGTGCGCGTGACGCTGGCCGAGGGGGAGCTGGATTGCGAAGTACGTTCCACCGCTGATCAACACAAAGGACACTAAGGACACAAAGGGAAAAACCCTAATATTAGGTGTTCTGCTTTTTAGGTATTCTCCTTTGTGTCCATTGTGTCCTTGTGTTTAATCGGCGGGTGCTGAAATCAGAACAGGACGATGCCTGATACATCCATTAGAGACTTCGAAGCCGCCATCGCCGAGCTCGAATCGATCGTGAAGAAGCTCGAGGAAGGCGACATGCCCCTGGAGCAATCACTTGCCCTGTACGAGCGCGGCGTGCAGTTGTCGCGCTTCTGCCACGCGCGGCTCGAGGAAGCCGAGCGGCGCATCGAGATCCTCAATGAGCGCGGCGAGCTCAAACCGGCGCCCGCCTCGCTGACTGCCGATGCGGAGTCGGCCGAGACTCCGACCGGCAAGCGCGATCGCCCGTGACCCCGCCAGGATCGCTCGACGCGTTCCTGAGCGACGCGCGCGCCCGCATCGACGAGGCGCTCGAGCGCTGCCTGCCGCGGCCGCCTGCGTGTCCACCTCTCATCAGCGAGGCGATGCGATACAGCGTGTTCGCCGGAGGCAAGCGTCTGCGGCCCTGCCTCACCCTGGCGGCGGCCGACACCGTCGCCCGCCGCAGCCCGAGCTCGTCGAGGGATGCGATCGATCTCGCCATGCCGGCCGCGTGCGCGATCGAGCTGATTCACACCTACTCGCTCATCCACGACGATCTGCCCGCGATGGACAACGACACGCTGCGACGCGGACGGCCGACGCTGCATGTCGTGTACGGCGAAGGCATCGCGATCCTCGCGGGCGATGGCCTGCAGGCTGAAGCGTTCACGCTGCTGGCGGCGGCTCCCCTCGTCAACATGGCCCGGAAGCTGCGCGTGCTTCACGTCGTCGGAGAGGCGGCAGGCGCGGCCGGCATGGCCGGAGGGCAGACGCTGGATTTGCAGGCGGCCGGCCAGGCGCCGGGCCAGCCGCTTGTGCTGGACGCCGATGGGCTCCGCGAGATGCACGCGCGGAAAACCGGCGTGCTGATTCGTGCGTCGGCGGTCACCGGCGCCATCATGGCCGGCGCCGACGATGACGGTGTGCGCGCGATCGATTCGTACGCGGCCGATCTCGGTCTGGCGTTTCAGATCGTGGACGACATTCTCGACGTCGAAGGCAGCGCGCGCGAGCTGGGGAAGACCGTTGGAAAGGACGCGTCTGGCGCCAAGCCGACGTACCCGGCGCACTTTGGTCTGAAACGCTCGCGGGCGCTTGCGGCCGAGTCCGTCGCACGCGCAAAACACACCCTTCTCGACGCGCGCCTGAACGACGGCTGGCTTGCCGCGATCGCCGACTGGGTCGTGTCGCGGAGAAACTGAAAGCGGTACAGAGCGTGGCTTCAAAGGTCCGCCTGGACGTCGCGTTAGTCGAGCGCGGTCTGGCGCCGTCGCGCGAGCGCGCCCGCGCCCTGATTCTTGCCGGGCAGGTCAAGGTCGATGGCCAGATCGTCGCGAAGGCGGGCGCCCCGGTCGGCGAACACGCGCAGGTTGAGCTGGTCACGCCCGACCACCCGTACGTCGGCCGCGGCGGCGTGAAGCTCGCGCATGCGCTCGACGCCTTCGAGATCGCGGTGGCCGGACGCCGGGCGCTCGATGTGGGGGCGTCGACCGGCGGGTTCACCGACGTCCTGCTTCGGCGCGGCGCCGCCAGCGTGATGGCGCTCGACGTGGGCCGCGGTCAGCTTGATTGGCGGCTGCGCAACGACCCCCGTGTCATGGTCCGCGAAGGCGTGAACGCGCGTGCGCTGACCGCCGACGACGTGCCGCACGCCGTCGATCTGGTCACCATCGACGTGTCGTTCATCTCGCTGCGCCACATTTTCCCGGCGCTGCCGCCATTGCTCGCCGCAGGCGCGGACATCGTCGCGCTGGTGAAGCCGCAGTTCGAGGCCGGCCGCGAGGAGGTCGGCAAACGCGGTCTGGTGACGGATCCGGCCATTCACGAAGCGGTCATCGCCCGAACGACCTCCGCCGCCGCCGCCTGTGGGCTGGTGCGCATCAACATGGCGCCGTCGGCGATTACCGGCGCGACGGGGAATCAGGAGTTCTTCCTGCACTTGCGGGCACGGCTACGGTAGGTCAGTTGGGTCTGGGTTGGTCAGGTGGGGCTGGTGGGGCTGGTGGGTGTCGGACGAAGGCGATGGGAAAAGCGCTGCCTTCCGGATCGGTAATGACTCCGATGATCGTGCCGGGCGTGCTTTGCGAAGACGCAGCGGCGGCCAGAATGAAGAGCCAGCCGGCCAGCATCAGCGGCCCCCGGCGCTTGATCGTTACCCTGGAATCGCTCATCACTGAATGACCTCAGACTTCTACGTCCTTGATGTTTTCGCCGGGATCCAGTTGTTTCCGAAAGGATCCTGGAGTACAGCGATGCGGTCTCCATAAGCCTGGTCGGCTGGCGGCGAAAGTGAGACGGCGCCGGCGGCCACGGCGCGATGGTACACGGCATCGACGTCGTCCGTGTACATATAGAATCCGTAAGAACGGCGCAACTCGGTCTCGGCGATATCGCCCATTTCGATCACCACTTTGCCGATGCGGACAAAGGCGTGCGCCAGGTGGCCGCCCGCTTCGTGCCGATTCCCGACCTCTTCGGCCCCGAAGGCCCGCTTCAGGAAATCGATGAGCGCGGACGCATTCGGCTGATACAGGGCGATCGTGACCTGTTTCCGATCCTCGAACATTGGATCCTTAGAGCTGGGGTCGAACCGGGCCGCGATGTTCCAGTGGTTGCCGAAGGGGTCCGCCACAAATGCAGCACGTTCGCCGTAAGGCCGGTCGGCGGGTTCGCCGAACCCGGGGGAGATGGTAACGGCTCCCGCGTCGAGCGCGAGCCGGTACGTGGCGTCGCAATCCTTTACGTAGACGTGTAGGAAGGTAGTCCGTTCGTGGCCGCGTATGGACTCGCCGCCCATGATGAGGAGATCGGAGTCGCCGATCTTCACAGTCGCAACGAAACCGTGGCCGGGTCCGTGAGAATGGCGGCCGATTTCCTCGGCGCCGAAGGTGTGCTTCAGGAAGTCGATCAATTTGGCGCCCTCGGGAACGGCGATACTGGGCATGATCGCGTGGATCAGCGCGGACGAGGCTGTGGTTGATGCTGTCATGGGCACTCTCTTTTGTAGTTCCGCGCCGAGACGCGCTTTAAAGCGTTCATCCGGCAAACTCCGCAATGTGCCGGCGACGTCCATCAAGCCGGCGAGCGTTAGATCCGCGGGACGCGGCTGGGCTGCGCCGGCAAGCATGACGTCGATATCCTGATCGAGTTGCTCGATGAGCGCGAGGTCAGGCATGCCGAGACTCCATTTGAGCCCGCAGGTTCTCAATTGCACGGAACTGAAGTTGCTTCACCGCTCCCTCGCTCCGCCCGATCTCGTGGGCAATCTCACGGATGCTTTTCTGTTCGACGAAGCGCATATGGATCACGCGAAACTGCGCCTCCGGAAGCCGGTCGACCAATTGGAAGAGCATGGCGCTGCGCTCGATTTCGGCTGGCACGGCGACGTCAGGCTCCGGCGCAGGATTGCCGGCTTCGCGGCCGGAGCGCCTCCAATAATCGGCGAGGACGCGCGAGGCAATCCCCGACAGCCACGCGACAAACGGCACGCCCCGCCACTCGAACTTCCGGATTCCGGCCAGGGCTTCGCAGAAAACGTCAGCGGTCAGATCCTCCGCCTGATGGCGGTCGCCAACGCGCCGGGCGATGTAGGCGTACACGCGGTAGAAATTCTGCTCGTACAAATCGGCAAAGCGGGAGGGGTCGCGCTGGGCGGCCTCAACCTGCAGCCTGTCGTCATGCTCCTCGCTCATCGCTGTTGGTTATGCCGTTCTCGTTACGATCATCCGCCGAGCGGGCGAAAAAGTTACGGTGATGCGGTGCATTTATTTCTGGCCGAAGGGCATCTTGTTTGGCGCCGTCACCGCTTCACGGATGATCCAGCCATGTCTGTTCCTCCAGAGGGCCACATAGACGATCATGAAGGTCAACTTCGGCGACGGCAACCCCGATAACGCGCCGAGAGTCGCGTTCTGACGAGGACGATAGCCCGGATTCAGGTCCCGCTAAGTCGCGAAGAATTGACTGAACCGACTCGTCCGGCTGCGCGGGCGGACGGCCGAAGGGGAGAAAGGGGGTTCTCAACCCACCTGGCCTACCCTACCGACCCGACGCACCCGGCCGTTTGGTTTCGCACGTCCTTTGTGGTTCCATAAGTCCGCGTGGCATCGCTTCCTCCCATTTCCCGCGTCGGCATCGTCGCCAAACATCATCTGCGGCAGGCGGCTCAGCATCTGACCGAGATCGCGAACTGGCTGACCGCGCACGGGCTGCAGCCGGTCTTCGAGACGGCAACCGCCGCGCTCTGCTCTGATCCCGGCAACTGGCGGGTGCGCGATAAGGAAACGCTTGTCACCGAAGTGGACATGGTGCTCGTGCTGGGCGGCGACGGGACGCTGCTCGGCATGGCGGACCGCATCGGCGAGGCCGGCTTGTCGATTCCGATTCTCGGCGTGAATTTCGGCAGCCTCGGGTTCCTCACCGAAGTCACGCTGCCCGAGCTGTACCCGTCGCTCGAAGCGGCGGTCACCGGGCGCGCGCACATCGAGGAGCGCCTCATGCTCCGATCGACGACGATGAGGCGGGGGGCGCTGTTCGCGACGCACATCGTGCTCAACGACGTCGTCATCACCAAGACCGCGCGCTCTCGATTGATCGACCTGTCGGTCTCAGTCGGCGAGGAGTTCCTCACGCGGGTCAAGGGCGACGGGTTGATCATTGCGACGCCGACCGGTTCGACCGCGTACAACCTCGCCGCCGGGGGTCCGATCGTGCAGCCCAGCGTCGACGCGCTCGTCGTGACGCCGATCGCGCCGCACACGCTCACCAACAGGCCGATCGTCATTCCCGCCTCGTCGACGGTCCGCGTTCAGCCGCTGATGGAGGATCGTGACGAAGCGTTCGTGACCTTCGACGGGCAGGCGGGGTTCGAGCTCGAGGCGGGCGATGACGTGAGGGTCTGTCGCGCGGGCACGTCGCTGCGGCTCATTCGGCCGTCGACGCGAAGCTACTTCGAGGTCCTGCGCGAGAAGCTGAAGTGGGGCGAGCGGTAGAACCTACTTACCTGACCCACCTGTCCCCCCTGCCCTGGCGGCCCGCTGATCCCGAAAGTACTGCACCTGGTACTTCTGCACGTTTCGATTGTGCTCCTCGAGCGTGCGCGCGAACTCGTGCGATCCGTCGTTGCGGCTCACGAAATAGAGAAAGTCGACGTCGGCCGGATGGATCGTCGCCTCCAGCGACGCTCGGCCCGGCGACGCGATCGGGCCGGGCGGCAGCCCCGCGTATCGATACGTGTTGTACGGCGAATCGAACGCGAGATCGTCCCGCCGCAGGTTTCCGGTGTACTTGCCGGCGCGCTGGAGGGCGTAGATCACGGTCGGATCGCATTGCAGCGCCATGCCGATACGGAACCGGTTCAAGTACACCGCGGCGATCACCGGCCGCTCGTCGGCCCGTGCGGCTTCCTTTTCCACGATCGAGGCCAGCGTGACAGCCTGATGAATCAAGAGCCCGCGCGCCTCGATGCGGCGGCGCATCTCTGGCGTCAGCACGTGCTCGAATCGTTCGACCATCAAGCGGACCAGGTGCGACGCGTCGGTTCGGCGCGGCACCGGATAGGTCTCGGGAAACAGGTACCCTTCAAGATTCCGGGCCGCAGGATCGAGCGCACGAATCAACGACGCATCGTTGGCCGCGTCGACGAATGCCGCTGCCGTTCCGATGCCGTGCGACTCGGCGAGGACGGCCATCTCGGCAATCGTATGGCCTTCCGGAAATGTCACGTTGATGACATACACATCGCCGCGCGCGATTTTTCCGATGACGTCGAGCGGCGTCATCGGCTGATCGAATCGGTATTCGCCCGCCTTGAGCACGCGGGCCCGCCCGCTCATCCACAGGGCCAGTCGGAACGACAGCGGGTCGCGAATCACTCCCGCCGCGACGAGCCGATCGCCGATCGTCCTGGTGCCTGCTCCTGCGGGAATGTCGACGAACTGTTCCGCGCCGCCGTATCCGCGATACGGCTGCTCGGTGCGCAGATAGAGCGCGCCCCCCGCCGCGCCGGCGGCGACGATGAGCAGCAAGAACAGGATGCCGAGCTTTCGCATGTTGCCCACCAGATCTACCGACCCACCCGACCTACCTGCCCACTCGATCCAGATACTCTTGCAGGAGGACGGCCGCCGCCGCGGCGTCGAGCCGCTCCTTCCGACGCCGCCAGTCGCGCTCGTTCACGGCGAGGCGGCTTTCGGCTTCGCGGCTCGTCAGCCGCTCGTCGACCCGCACGATGGGCAACACGGTGCGGGCCGTGAGCGCCTTGACGAAGGCCGCCACTTTCGGCGTCTGTTCGTTCGGCGAGCCGTCGAGCCGCGTCGGAACACCGACAACGATCGCCGCCAGCCCATCCTCGGCGGCGGCGAGGCGCTCGATTTCTCCGACGACACGGATGACCGCATCGTCAATCCCCTTCACCGATAAGGTTGTCAGCGGCCGCGCCAGCGTCTGCGTCGCATCGCTGACGGCGAGTCCGACACGACGTTCGCCGACATCAATTCCCAGTACGCGCATCTTCAATGTCGCAAGCCAATGACCCGATGACCAGATTACCAGATGCTATAATGCGAGACCCCCGAACACGACAGTGAAACGAACCGTTCTTGTGCTGTTCTCCGTCTACCTCGGGCTGGCGATTGCCTGTGGGAGAACACGCCCGCCGGAGAAATTCCACCAGAAGCTCGTCATTCTCGGATTCGACGGCATGGATCCCGCCCTCGTCGAGAAATGGATGGACGAAGGCAAGCTGCCGAACATGCAGAAGCTGGTGAAGCAAGGCGGTCTCCATCGTCTCGAGACGACGCACTCGCCCGAGTCGCCGACGGCGTGGGCGTCATTTGCGACGGGCGTCAACGCCGGCAAGCACAACATCTACGATTTCCTCGTCCGCGACACCAGCACGTACCTGCCCGATCTCGGCATGGTGCAGCGGGAGCCGCCTCGATTCTTCCTCAACTACCTGCCCATCGCCGCGCCCAAGCTCAGCTCGACCCGCGGCGGGACGTCGTTCTGGGTGCATGCCGGACGCGCGGGCGTTCGCGCGAGCATGCTCACCGTTCCGGTCACCTTTCCGCCCGAGGAAGTGCCCAACGGCGAGTTGCTTTCCGGGCTACCGCTGCCGGACATTCGCGGCACGATGGGGACGTTTTATTACTTCGGCACCGATTTGAGCCGCTACGAGGAAGGCAACACCGAGTTCGGCGGCATCCTCAAGCGCCTCGCCTTCACCGGGGAGACGGCGCAGACCGAGCTCGTGGGTCCGCCAAACCCGATCGTCCGCCAACAACTTCGTCAGGCGCGCGCCAAAACGCCCCTGACCAACGCCGATCGAGTCCAGATTACTGCGCTCGAGGCGCGGCAGGATATCCGCCTGCCGATCACCGTACATTGGAACAAGACCGGCAGGAGCGCGACGATCGAGATTGGCGATCGCTCCGTTCACCTCCAGGAAGGTGAATGGAGCAAATGGATCGACCTCGATTTCAACGCGAACCTGCTCGTGCGGATTCACGGGATGGCCCAGCTCTATCTGATCGGCGCCGGTCGGGAGCTGCAGCTCTACGCCTCGCCGGTGAACTGGAAGCCGGACAGGCCGCCGGCCGCCATGTCCGCGCCGGCGTCGCTGTCGGCCGATCTGTTCGAACGCCTCGGTGCGTACCGCACGCTCGGATGGGCGGAAGCCACGTGGCCGCTCAACGAAGACCGCATCGACGAAAAGACGTTCATGGACGACCTGTACCGCGCGTTCGACGATCGCGCGCAGGTCATCCTTCAGCGTGTGGATACGAAGCAGTGGGATCTTCTCGTCGGTGTCATCGAGTCGACCGATCGCGTCCAGCACATGATGTGGCGGCTCATCGATCCGCTGCATCCGATGTACGACAAGGCGCTGGCGGCCCGGTTCGGCGATTCCATCGAGCGCGTGTACATCAAGTGCGATGAGTTTGTCGGCGAGGTCCTGTCCCGCCTCGACGCCTCGACGCCGGTGCTGATCGTGTCCGATCACGGTTTCCACTCGTTCCGCCAGTCGGTCAACCTGAACACGTGGCTCGTTCAACACGGCTACATGACGCTGCAGGGACAGGCGCCAGGCGAGAAGAAGCTTGAAGATCTCTTCGGCGGTGGGACCTTCTGGGAGAACGTCGACTGGTCGCGCACACGGGCGTACGCGATGGGGCTGGGACAGATCTACGTGAATCTCAAGGGGCGCGAAGGCCAGGGCATCGTCGCGCCGGGTTCCGAATCCAAAGCGCTCCAGGACGACATCGTGGCCACGCTGCTGACGCTGACCGATCCGCAGACCGGACAGCGGATCGTCGACGCGGTCTACAAGCGCGAGGACATCTATTCCGGTCCGTTTTTCGGGAACGCAGCGGAGCTCCAGGTGGGGCTCGCCGACGGCTACCGCGTGTCGTGGCAGACCACCCTGGGTGGCTCCCCGCCGGGAATCGTCTACCCGAACATGAAAAAATGGTCGGGCGACCATGGTGCGTACGACTACAAGTCCACTTCTGGTACCCTCATCTCGAGCCGGCCGTTGTCGGCGGGCAACGCACGTATCATCGACATCTCGCCGACTGTGCTGAAATATTTCGGTCTTCCGATTCCGAGCGATGTGGATGGCAAACCACTGTTCTGACACGGTCCGGCTGGAGCCGGACACTACGTACGAACGCGTGCGCGCGCGACGTCTCCGCTCGTACGTAGTGTCCGCCTGTAGGCGGACCGTGACGGCCGCTGCCATCTTGCTGGTCACGATCCCGCTGCTCGCGCAGCAAGCAGACCGCTCGAAGACCGAGGCGCTCGCGCGGCGGGCCAGCGATCGGCTGCAGGCGCTGCAGCGCGAAGCCGACCAGCTCGCGTTGGAGGAACGGACGATCTTGAACGACCTCCGCAAGCTCGAGGTCGATCGGCAGATCAAAGCGGAAGAACTGCGGAGCATCACGACAGAGGCCAACGGGGTGGCCGGCGATCTTGTGGCGACGACCATCCGCATCGAGGAG
Source organism: Vicinamibacteria bacterium (assembly GCA_041485905.1). Classification (GTDB taxonomy): domain Bacteria; phylum Acidobacteriota; class Vicinamibacteria; order Vicinamibacterales; family CAVVIG01; genus JAHFUI01. The sequence continues at coordinate 21,649 of JBGPKK010000037.1, read as the reverse complement.
CTCGAACAGCAGGAGCAGGCCGAACGTCCCGATCTCGCCGCGCGGCTCGTCGACATCTACAAGCGCGGCCGGGCGCGCTATCTGCGCCTGCTGCTGTCGACCTCGGACGTGCGCCAGCTGGGTCGCGCCACGCGCATGGTGGCCGCCCTGGCGCAACTCGATCGGGACCGCGTCGCGGCGCATCAACGGACCGCGGCGTCGCTGAAAACGACGCGCGCAGACTTAGAGGCCCGCGGCCAGCGGCTGCAGGCCCTTCGCGTCGACGCGCAGCGTGCCGAACTGGCGACCGCCGTCGCGGCCCGCGCACGAGGCGACCTGATTCACGACATCGATCAGCGCCGCGATTTGAACGCGCAGCTGGCCGGCGAGCTGCAGGGCGCCCAGCAGAAACTCCAGGTAACCCTGCGCGACCTCTCGAACGGCGTGCCGGCGGCTGAGCCTGTGACGCTTCCGGTGCGGCCGTTCCGCGGCGCGCTGGAATGGCCGGTGGCCGGGACCGTCCGTCGCCATTTCGGGCGGGGCTCCGGGCCAGGCGCGGTCGAATCGAAGGGCATCGAGATTACGGCCGGCGAGGGCACCTCCGTGCAGGCGATTCACGAGGGTGTGGTCGCCTATGCCGACGCCTTTGCGGGATTCGGCAACCTGGTCATCCTCGATCATGGCGCGCAGACGTTCAGTCTCTATGGCGATCTGCTCGAGATTGCGGCCAAGCGTGGCGGGCGAATCGAGCGCGGTCAGCCGGTGGGCACGGTCGGCGCCGCGCCCACCGGCCCGCCGGGCTTGTATTTCGAGCTTCGCGTCGACGGTCGGGCCGTAGACCCGTTACAATGGTTGAAGAAACGATGAAACGGTGCACCGGGCACTGATAGGTCTTATGAGCTCAAGAACCCGCCTGATTGTCCTGTCCATTTCCGCGCCCATCATTGCATTCGCCCTCATCGGTGGTGTCCTCGGCAACGTGATGGCGCGCGAGGACACCTATCAACATCTCCGCATCTTCGACGATGTGGTGGGCCTGATCATGGACAAGTACGTCGAACAGGCCAACGTCGACAAGGTGATGCGCGGCAGTATGCGCGGATTGGCCGACGGCCTCGATCCGGACAGCGCGTATCTGACGCCCCAGGAAGTCAAGCAGGCCGAAAGCGGATCCTCGCTGCCGGCCGGTGACGTCGGTATCGATCTCACACGGCAGTACTATCTCCGCGTGATCGCCGCGCGTGACGGATCGCCGGCCGCCAAAGCCGGGTTGCGGACCGGCGACTACGTTCGCGCGATCGACAGCGCGCCCACACGCGAGATGTCCGTGTGGGAGGGGGCGCGGGCGCTGCGCGGCGCTCCCGGAACGAAGGTGAGCCTCACGATCATCCGCGGCAACGCCGCCGATCCGCATGTCGTCGAGCTGACGCGCGCTTCGTTCAACCCGTCGGACGTGACCGGTCGAATGGCGGGCTCGGGCGTCGGGTACGTGCGCGTCGCCGCCATCGGACCGAAAACCGCGGACCAGGTGAAGAAAGAAGTGAGCGATCTCGCGAAAACCGGTGCGACGAAAGTCATCGTCGACGTCCGCCGCACCTCAGGCGGCGCGCCCGACGACGGGCTGGCCCTCGCGCGGCTCTTCGTCGGCACGGGCGTCCTCGCGATGCGTGAAGCGAAGGGAGTCGAGAAACAGACGATCAGCGCCGGCGCGGGCGACGGCAGCCTTACGCTGCCGACCGTCGTGCTCATCGACACCGGCACGTCCGGCGCCGCGGAGCTCTTCGCCGCCGCGCTCTCAGGCAACAAACGCGCAGACCTGATCGGCGAGCGCACGATCGGCCGGGCCGCCGTGCAGGTACTGATCAAGCTTCCCGACGGCAGCGGGCTCTGGCTCTCCACGGCGCGCTATCTCACGCCCGCGGGAACGCCGCTCCACGGGAAAGGTCTGGAGCCCTCGGTCGCCGTCGAGGAACCGGATGTGGAATTCGGACAGCCGGCGCCGAGTACGGACCCAGCACTGGAGAAGGCGCTCGAGCGTCTCACACAAAAAGTCGCCGCATGAGTTGACACTTCTGCGCACCGTCGCGTATAACGACGTTCACGCGACGCGCGCGCCGGTCTCTCCCCAATACACACAACGTGTCCGGCGGTTTTCTTCACCCGGTCGACAAGGCTCAGGGTGATCCTGAGCTCGTCGAGGATCAGGAGGGTTCATGAACAAACAGGATGTCGTGGCCAAGATCGCCAAGGACACCGGGATCACGAAAACGGCCGCATCGGTGGCGCTCGAGTCGCTCATCGACGGCATCACCCGGTCGCTGAAGAAAGGCGACTCGGTATCCTTCGTGGGTTTCGGCACCTTCAAGATTTCCAACCGCAAGGCGCGGACCGCGCGCAATCCGCAGACCGGCGCCGCCATCAAGATTCCGAAGCGCCGCGTGCCTCGGTTCACCGCCGGCAAGGCCCTCAAGCAGGCGGTCCGATAGCATTCCCCTGAATCAATGTGGCCACGTTGGTCAGCAGGTCGGGCCCTACCTGCCCTACCCGCCGCCGTTGTATACTGATCGTTCGTCTCACGCCTGTATTTTCAAGATGTAGGCGCGTAGCTCAGAGGTTAGAGCGCCTGCTTGACACGCAGGAGGTCGGTGGTTCGAGTCCACCCGTGCCTACCACGCTCTTCGCCACCCCCGCATGAGTCAGATCACTGTCACGCTTCCGGATGGGTCGAGTCGCAGTATGCCAGCCGGTACGGCCGTCCGCGACGTGGCGGAAGGGATCTCTCCGCGCCTTGCCCAGGCGGCGCTCGCTGGCGTCGTCGACGGAACGCTCGTGGACCTGTCGTTCCCCCTCGACCACGACGCGTCGGTCCGCATCGTGACGGACAAGAGTCCCGAGGCGCTGCATCTCTACCGTCACAGCGCGGCCCATCTGCTCGCCGCCGCGGTCACGAACCTGTTTCCCGGCGTGCAGTGCGGCATCGGCCCGGCGACTGACGAAGGCTTCTTCTACGACTTCGTGGTCCCGCGTCCGTTCGTGCCAGAGGATCTCGACGCGATCGAAAAGAAGATGAAGGAGCTCGCCTCGCAGGATCTCGTCTACCAGCGGCAGATATGGCCGCGCGACGAGGCCAAGGCGTTCTTCGAGCAGCGGGGCGAGCCGCTCAAGGTCCAGTTGATCGACGAGAAGACGGAAGGCCAGAAGGACGTCTCCTGCTACACGATCAAAGACAAGGAGACGTTCATCGATTTCTGCGTCGGCCCGCACGTGCCGACCACGGGCAAGCTGAAGGCGTTCAAGCTGCTGTCAACTTCGAACGCGTACTGGAAGGGCGACGCGCGCAATCAGCCGATGCAGCGCGTGTACGGCACCGCCTTCTGCTCCGACAAGGATCTGAAGGCGTACCTCACGCAGATCGAGGAAGCGAAGAAGCGCGATCACCGCAAGCTTGGCCGGGATTTGGGACTCTTCATGTTCCATCCATGGGCGCCCGGCGCACCGTTCTGGCTCGACAAAGGGACGACGCTGTACCACACGCTCGCGAACTACATGCGCCAGATGCTGTTCCCCGCCGGGTACGTCGAGGTGAAGACGCCGATCATTTACAACAAGGCGCTCTGGGAAACGTCAGGGCATTGGTCGCATTTCCGGCAGCACATGTTCCTCATCGCCTCGGACGAAGAGCCGATGGCCGTGAAGGCGATGAACTGCCCTGGACACTTCCTCGTGTTCGCGAGCGAGGTCCGGAGCTATCGGGACCTTCCGATCCGTTTTCACGAGCAGACGCCGCTGCACCGCAACGAGGCGTCTGGCGTGCTGTCGGGACTGACTCGCGTTCGGCAGTTCTCGCAGGATGACGCGCACTGCTTCGTGATGCCGGAGCAAATCGGCGAGGAAGTCGAGCGGCTGCTCACGCTCGTGCGCCGCACATACGACGATTTTGGTCTGCCATTCGAGGCGAAGCTCGGTACACGGCCGAGGGAATTTCTCGGCGAGATCGAGACATGGAATCAGGCTGAGGCCCAGCTCAAAGGGGCGCTCGACCGGGCTGGCGTCGGCTACGAGTTAAACGATGGCGACGGCGCGTTCTATGGCCCGAAGATCGACATTTACGTGACCGACGCGATCGGGCGCAAATGGCAGTGTGCCACGCTTCAGCTCGATTACATGATGCCGGAGCGCTTCGATCTGAAGTACGTGGGCGCCGACAACGCCGAGCATCGCGTGGTCGTCATCCACCGGGCGATCTTCGGCAGCTTCGAGCGGTTCATCGGGATCCTGATCGAGCACTACGCCGGTGCGTTTCCGCTCTGGCTCGCCCCGGTGCAGACCATCGTGCTGCCCATCTCCGACCGGCACCTGACCTACGCCACATCGGTGCGCAACCAGTTGAGCGCGGCCGGGCTGCGCGCGGTCCTGGACGAGCGGCAGGAAAAAATTGGATATAAGATCCGGGAAGCCCAACTGCAGAAGATCCCGTATATGTTGGTAGTGGGCGATCGGGAAGCGGCCGACGGAACGGTGTCGGTGCGCACGCGGGCCGGCGGCGATCAGGGCGCCAGCACGATCCCGGCCTTCGTGGGGGCCGCCCACGACGAGATCGCCCGCAAGGGCCGAGCAGCTGACGTCGCCGCGTAACCGGCGCTTTCGAGGAGGTATTTATCGCTTTCGATAGAAGTCCCCGCCGTGACGACCGGACCCGGGTCAACGAACGCATCCGCGTCCGGGAAATCCGCGTGATCGACGACAGTGGCGAACAGCTCGGGATTATGCCGCCGCCGCAGGCGCTGGCCATCGCGAAGCAGAAAGGACTCGACCTCGTCGAAATCTCGCCGACCGCAGTCCCGCCGGTCTGCCGCATCATGGATTTCGGCAAGTACCAATACCAGGAACAGAAGCGGGCGCGGGAGGCCCGGCGGCACCAGAAGGTGATCGAGGTCAAGGAAATCAAGTTCCGGCCGAAGGTTGACGAGCACGACTATCAGTTCAAGAAGAAGCACATCGAGCGCTTCCTCGAGGAAGGCGACAAGGTCAAGGCGACCATCTTCTTCCGCGGCCGCGAGATGGCGCATCCCGAGATCGGGCGCCGCATTCTCGAACGGCTCGTCGATGAACTGGCCGAGGTCGCCATCGCGGAAACGATGCCGCGGATGGAAGGCAACCAGATGCATACGATCCTGACCCGCCGGCCGCAAACCGGCGGCCGGGCCAAACCGGCAGCTGCACAGGCAAGATAAGTACGTCTAACACTTTGGTCGTGTCCTTTGTGTTGACCCGAGCGGGGAACGAGCGACATGCCGAAAAAACTGAAAATCAAGACACACCGCGGCGCCGCCAAGCGCTTCAAGCGGACCAAGAATGGCAAGTTTCTGCGTGGGAAAGCCTTCAAGCAGCACATCCTGGGCAGCAAAACCAGGAAACAGAAACGGGGCTTGCGCGGGACGACGACCGTGGCCGACGTCGACGCCCGGAAAATCGCGCGGATGCTGCCCTACAAATAGGAAAACCGACATGCCGAATGCACAATGCAGAATGCGTTGTGCGGCATTTGACATTGTGCGTTTTGTATTACAGGAGTCAGAGCGATGTCGCGTGTAAAAAGAGGAACAGTCCGGCGCGCCAAGCGCAAAAAGCTGCTGGGCCTAGCGAAGGGGTACTACGCCAATAAGAGCAAGCTGTACCGGGCCGCGAAGGAATCGGTCGACACGGCGCTCAAGTATGCGTTCGTCGGCCGGCGCCGCAAGAAGCGCGATTTCCGCCGGCTGTGGGTCGTCCGCATCAACGCCGCCGCGCGCGAGCAGGGCCTCACGTACGGCCAGTTCATTAGCGGCCTCAAAAACGCCGGCGTGACGCTCGACCGCAAGAGCCTGTCGGAGCTCGCCATCTCGAGCCCCGCGGCGTTTGCCACGCTCGCCAGGCAGGCCAAGGCCGCGGCGAACATCGCGGTTAAAGCCGCGCGCGCCTAACATTCGAGGCTGGAGGCTGGGGTCTGGAGGCTTGGGTTGCCTTTCCCAGCCTCTAGCCTCTAGCCTCCATGTCCACGCGTCCTCCCAACCCGGAATCGGTCGCCGAGCTCGTTGCACAGTTCAAGTCGGACCTCGCGCAGGCGAAGTCTACGCGCGACGCGCAGGCGGTCCGCGACCGCTTCCTCGGCCGCAAGAACAGCATCGTCGCGTCCTGGATGCAGATGATTGGGACCGCGCCGCCCGACCAGAAGAAGCAGATCGGCCGCTGGGCCAACGAGCTGAAGAAAGGCGTCGAAGCGTTGTGGGCAGAGTGGCAGGCTGAAGCCGTCGTCCAAGGCCGGGCACGAGGCCGATCCGCAGGCGCCGTGGACGTCACCCTTCCGGGTCGCGTACCGCCGCTTGGCCATCGGCATCCGCTCACGCTCGTCCGCGACCGCCTCGAGGAGATTTTCACGCGCATGGGATTCGCGGTCGTCGAGGGACCGGAAGTCGAGGACGAGTGGCATTGCTTCGACGCGCTCAATATGCCCGCGGGACATCCCGCGCGCGACATGCAGGACACGCTGTATCTCGCGGCGCCCCTCTCCGGCGACTCGCCCACGGACCGGCGCACGCTGCTGCGCACGCACACCTCGTCGATGCAGATCCGCTACATGCAGGCGCACACACCGCCGATTCGCATCGTCGTGCCCGGCCGCGTGTATCGCCGCGACGATCTCGACCTCACCCACTCGCCCGCCTTCGGACAGATCGAGGGACTGGCCGTGGGCGAAGGCCTTTCGCTCGCAGACCTCAAAGGCACAATGCTGGCGTTCGCGCGGCAGATGTTTTCCCCGGCGGCGCGCGTGCGGTTTCGTCCGAGCTTCTTTCCCTACACCGAGCCGAGCGCCGAAATCGACCTCAGTTGCTGGCGGTGCGACGGCGCCGGCTGCGCGATGTGCAAGAAGACCGGGTGGATCGAGATCGGCGGGTGCGGCATGGTGCACCCCGCGGTCTTCGAAGCCGTCGGCTACGACGCGGAGCGCTGCACCGGCTTCGCCTGGGGCATCGGCATCGAGCGGATCGCGATCCTGCGATATCAGATCGAAGACATCCGGCTGTTCTATGAAAACGACTTGAGGTTCCTCGAGCAGTTTCCGTACTAGCCACGCATGCGTCTACTCGTCTCCTGGTTGCGCGACTTCGTCGATGTGACGGCTTCCCCCGTGGAGATCGCCGAAGGGCTCGGCCTCCGCGGATTCGAAGTGGCCGCCATCGAGCCGTTCGGCGACGGCGACGCCGTGATCGACTTCGAGGTCACCGCCAACCGACCCGACTGCCTGAGCGTCGTGGGGCTGGCCCGCGAAGTCGCGACGCTCTTCGATGTGCCGCTCAAACCGATCCCGGCGGCAGGACCGAAGCCGCCCGCGAAGGAAAACGCCGAACCAGATACTCGAAAGACCTCTGCCGTAGGCGTCACGATAGAGGATGCAGAGCTGTGTCCACGGTACGCAGCCGCCGTCGCCGAAGTGACCGACGCGGCGTCCCCGCCCTGGATGACGACGCGCCTTCATGCGGCCGGCGTGCGGCCCATCAGCGCGATCGTTGACATCACCAACTACGTCCTGTTCGAGTTGGGCCATCCCACGCACGCGTTCGATCTCGACAAGCTGGCGGGCGCCAGGATCCGTGTGAGGCGCGCGACACCGGGAGAACCGATCAAGACGCTGGACGGCGTTGATCGCAGGCTGGACGCCGACATGCTGGTAATCGCCGATCGCGATCGGGCGCAGGCGGTGGCCGGCGTGATGGGTGGCGCGCTCGCCGAGGTCTCACCGGCCACACGGATCGTGGCGTTCGAGAGCGCGTACTTCACACCCGCAGCGGTCCGGCGCACGAGCAAACGCCTCGGTCTGAAGACGGAGGCTTCGTCTCGTTTTGAGCGCGGCGCAGACAGCAGTGCGCCTGTGGTGGCGCTCCAGCGGATCGCAGACCTGATAGACCAGATCGGGGCCGGCCGGATCGTTGGACCCCTGATCGATCTGTACCCGAGCAAGCGCCAGCCGATAGCGATCCACTTGAGGCGCGTCCGGCTCGCGGCGGTCCTGGGTGCGACGGTGCCGGATCGAGACGTCGAAAGAATCCTCCGCGCGCTGGGCCTGGCCGTGGACCCGACCGCCGACGGATGGGACGCGTCCGCTCCCACGTTCCGGGTGGATCTGCTGCGGGAAGTCGATCTCATCGAAGAAGTGGGCCGGCATTACGGGTTCGAGAAGCTGCCGGCGACCTTTCCGGTCGTCACGACTCCGGCGGCTGCGCCCGATCCGCGCATTCCGCGCGACAACCTGGTCCGCCGCGTGTTGACCGCGGCCGGCCTGACCGAAGCGGTCACCTTCGGATTCATCGAGGCACGGGCGGCCGAAGCGTTCGCGGAGGTGGGCGCCGGTCGGCCGATTGGCATCGCCAATCCGCTATCCGCCAAGTTCGATACGTTACGGCCGTCGTTGATCCCCGGTCTCATCGACGCCGTCGCGCACAATCGACGGCATGGCCGCGAGGATGTCGGGCTCTTTGAAATCGGCACACGGTTCGCGGCGCACGGTGAAACGCGCGCGGCTGCCGTCGCCTGGACCGGGTCCACCGCGGCGGTTCACTGGTCTGGCGGATTGCGGGCCGTCGATTTCTTCGACGTGAAAGGCATCGTCGAGCGGCTGTGCGCGGCGCTCGGCGTGACGCTCGGCGTCGAGCCCGGCGACGCGACGTTTCTCGTGCCGGGCCAGGCGGCTCGCCTTGTCGCGGCGTCGGGCCACTCGTCGGGAACGCCTCTCGGTGCGATGGGACAAATCATCCCCGAGATCTGCGACGCGCGCGGCCTGCCGCAGCAGGACCGGTTGTTCGTTGCCGAGTTGAGCCTCGATGCCCTGTGGCTCGCCCGCGTAGAAGGGGCGGAGGAGGTCAGACCGTTGCCGCGTCATCCCTTCGTCGTGCGCGATCTGTCGATCGTCGTCGCCGACACCTTGCCTGCGCAGATCATTCGTGGCACCATTCAGTCCGCCGGAGAGAAGACGCCGGCGCCGCTGGTCGGCGTCACCTTTTTCGATCGCTATCAAGGCAAAGGGATTCCGGACGGCGCCGTGAGCCTGTCGGTCAGGATGACGTTTCAGGCCCCGGATCGCACGTTAACCGACGCGGACATCCAGGCCAGCGTCGATTTGATTCTGGCGAGCCTCGTGCGGGAGCACGCAGCCATTCAGCGATAAGTCGAGGATCAGACATGGCGAAAACAGCGACTCGCGGTGTGGAGCTCGAACCGATCGATCGGCTCGAGGAGAAGGTGAAGCTTCTCGTCGCGATGGTCGACCGCATGAAGGCGGATCAGGCGCGGACGGCGGAAGAAAACCAGCGCCTGTCCCGCGAGCTCGACGCGATGCGCGCCCGCCTGACCGCCGGTGAAGGGATGGCCGACGAGCTGGCGTCGCTTCGCGGCGAGCGCGACGCCATTCGCACGCGCGTCACCGACATGCTCGACCAGCTCGAGGCACTGAATCTGTAAGCCTGGGGACCCTGGGGACCTTGGTGACAAAGACACGATGACTGCCCAAGACCGCGTCGTCCCCGTGGAGATCAGCGGCCAGCGCTATCCCATCCGCACTTCGCTCGATCCGGAGTACGTCGCGCGGCTCGCGGCCTACGTCGAGGAAAAATTGCGCGCGGCCACCGATTCGACGCCGACCGGCGATTCGGTTCGCCTCGCGGTGCTCGCGGCGCTCAACATCGCCGACGAGCTCTTCCGCTGCCGCGAGACCAACCACGCGCGTGACGGGCAGATCGCCGAACGCGCCGGCGAGCTCGAACGGCTGCTGGATCGGGTGCTCATGACGTGAGGCGGGCTGATGCTCCCCGCCTTGCACTCCCAGGTGCCAGAGACTAAGATCCGCAAAGAGTTTGAGTTCCCTGCTTTGCGCGTGATGGCGGAAGGCTCGTTTGAGCCAACGTTCCATCAAAGTGAGTCGCGACGCCGCGTGGTGTGCATGCCTCTGTGCGAGGAAGCCTAAAGCGCGGCTTTTCTGAGCGGTTCCACCTGTTTACGCAGGTTCATCGACCTCCCCACACGGCAAAGCGGGGCCTTTTCGTTTCGCTCCCTCTCATGACTATCGCGGGGTTTCCCCGCGCGCGGCGCCGACCCAGCCAGCCCGACGTGGGTCAGGGAAAGGACGTCACGCGTGCTGCCGATATACGCGCTTCTGCTGAACCTCCTCGTCACGTTGGTGATCGCGGGGCTCGCGTTCGCCGTGTGGGTGGCGAACCGCAAGCGCATCGCCGCTGAAACCATCGGGCGCGCCGAGGAACAGGCCCAACGGACCATCAGAGACGCCGAGCGCGACGCCGAAGCGCGCAGGAAAGAGGCGCTGTTCGAAGCCAAGGAAAAGGCGCACGAGCTGGTGATGGACGCCGAGCGTCGGGCGAGCCAGGCGAAGCAATCCGCCGCCGCCCTCGAACAAACGCTGGGCCGCCGCGAATCGACGCTGGCAGACCGCCAGAGCGCCATCGATCGCCTTGAGAAGGAGCTGACCGCGCGCGACCTGACCGTCGGCGAGCGCGAGAAGTCGTCCGCCGCCGCCGCCGCCAGATACGAAAAGCTCGTCGCCCAGCAGCAGCACGAGCTCGAGCGGGTCGCCAGCCTCACCGCCGAAGAAGCCAAGGAGCTCCTGCTCAAACAGATTGAGGGCGAGGCGCGCCATGACTCGGCCAACCTGCTCAAGCGGCTTGACGCCGAGGCGCGCGAAACGGCCGTCGACCGGGCCAAGCACTACATCACGGAAGCGATCCAGCGGTGCGGCGCCGAGCACGCGATTGAAACGACCGTCTCGGTCGTCGATCTCCCGAGCGACGATCTGAAGGGCCGGATCATCGGCCGCGAGGGACGCAACATCCGCGCGCTCGAGCTCGCCACAGGCATCGATCTCATCATCGACGACACGCCAGGCGCGATCATCCTGTCGGGCTTCGATCCGTACCGCCGCGAGATCGCGAAGCAGGCCATCGAGCGGCTCATCGCTGACGGCCGCATTCACCCCGCGCGCATCGAGGAGGTCGTCCAGAAAGTGAAGGAAGAGACCGACGAAGCGATGCGGAAGGAAGGCGCGGCTGTCGCGTTCGAGCTCGGCCTCCACGATCTGCACCCGGAAATTCAGCGCCTCATGGGCCGGCTGAAGTACCGCACCAGCTACGGGCAGAACGTCTTGTCCCACTCCGCAGAGGTCGCGCGGCTGGCGGGGATCATGGCCCGCGAGGTCGGCCTCGACGCGCACGTCGCCGTCCGCGCCGCGTTCGTCCACGACATCGGCAAGGCCATCGACCGCGAGATGGAAGGGACGCACCTGCAGATTGGCATCGACTTCCTGCGCAAGCACGGCGAGAGCGAGGCGGTCGTGATGGCCATGGCGGCGCATCACATGGATATCGGCTGGCCCTCGCTCGAGGCGATGATCGTGCAGGCCGCCGACGCCATCTCGGCGGCCCGGCCCGGCGCGCGCCGCGACATCCTCGAGTCGTACGTCAAGCGACTCCAGAAGCTCGAAGGGATCGCCGACTCGTTCAAGGGCGTGTCGAAATCGTTCGCGCTGCAGGCCGGCCGCGAGATCCGCATCATGGTCGAGAGCGAGAACGTGTCCGACGAGGAAGCGATCTGGCTGTCCAAGGACATCGCGCGGCGCATCGAGAGCGAGCTCGAGTACCCCGGGCAGATCAAGGTCACAGTCATTCGCGAGACGCGCGCCGTGGACTATGCGAAGTGAAGAGGCTGGGGACTTGAGTCTGGGGACTGGGGAAAGCGCTCGCCAAGCCTCCAGCCCCAAGCCTCCAGCCTCCGTCTCTGATTTCACCGAGCGCGAGCTCATCGCCCGCATCAGCGGGCGGTTGCCTCCCGCGCCCGCCTGGATCGCGGTCGGCATCGGCGACGATGCGGCCGTCGTCGAGCCGGAGCGCAACCGCCTTGAAGTTCTGAGCGTCGATGCCCTCGTCGACGGCGTGCATTTCGATCGCGCGTTCACGCCGCCGGCGGCGATCGGTCATCGCGCGCTGGCGGCCAACCTGAGCGATCTTGCCGCAATGGGCGCGACGCCCCGGCTCGCACTGATCTCGCTGGCCCTGCCGCGATCGTTGCCGCTGACCGACTTCGGCGAGATGATGGACAGTCTGATTGCGCTGGCGGCGCGATCACGGATCGCCATCGCGGGCGGCAACCTTACGCAGATAAACGGACCGCTCGTCATCGACATCACGGTCCTCGGCACCGTCAAACGCCGGCAGGCGCTGACGCGCGCGGGCGCCAGAGCCGGCGACGATCTCTACGTCAGCGGGACGGTGGGGAGCGCGGCGGCGGGGCTTCAGAAACTCAAGTCAACAGTCGAGCCGGGACCGGCGACTGATGACCCGCTGGTCCAGCGGTATCTCTACCCCGAGCCTCGCCTGCGGCTGGGATCGCTCCTCGGACGCAATCGTGCCGCCACGGCGTGTATCGATCTGAGTGACGGGCTGGCGGACGCGGTGCGACAACTGGCCGAGGCGAGCGGTGTCGGCGCGATCATCGACGAGGCCGCGCTGCCGCTCGACGCGGAGGCTCGCCGCTGGTTCGAGCATCGCGGCGCCGAGGCGGTGCTCGAAGCAATCGTCGGCGGCGACGACTACGAGTTGCTGATCGCGTCCAGACCGCGGATGCACGGGCGCCTGAAAGCCGCCGAGCGGCATGGCGGCACGCCGCTCACGCGGATCGGCGCCTGCACGGCCGATCGCGCGCTCGTTCTGCGCCAGAACGGCGCGGACCGGCCGCTGCCGCGGGGGTACAGCCATTTCCGATGATTCACCTGACCCGCGCGCTCGTCCGCCGCTGGCTGGATGGGTTGTTGCACATCGAGGACACACCCGAGCGCACGGCGGCGGCGTTTGCCGTCGGGGTCTTCTTCGGGTTTTCGCCGTTTCTCGGGTTACACACGCTGCTGGCGATCGTCGTGGCGTTTTTGTTCAACCTGAACCGGGTGGCCATGCTGCTGGGCGTGTACTCGAACCTGCCGATGTTCCTCGCGCCGTACTACGCGATTGCGACCATGGCGGGAGCCGAGCTCACGGGGCACCCTCTGCCACCCGACTTGCGCGCGAAGCTGGGCACGCTGTTCGCGCTGTCGCTGTTTCACGGCGAGTTCTGGCGACGGCTCTTCGTCATCATGACGCCGCTCATGTGGCCGTATACGGTGGGGTCGCTGCTATGCGCGGTGGTTCTGGCGACGGCGGCCTACCAGCTCGCGCTCGCGTTTGTGACGAACCGGCGCCGGATACAGCACATTATGCATCATCATAAGGCTGAGCGCCGATGATCATCGCGCGGTCCCTGTGGCGCAAAGCGATCGTGATGGCTGTTGCCGTCGCGGGCTTCGTGTCGCTGTATGAAGTGACCATCCTCGACTCGAAGTACGCGGCCCGGCAGGCCGTGCTGAGGGAATCGACAGCGCCGCCCTCGCCAGGCGCGCGCCTCCTGTTCAACGCGACCGCGTACTGCAAAGGCGTCACCACGACGTCCGGTGTCGCCGCCCAGACCGGCGTCGCCGCGGCGGATCCGCAGCTGCTTCCGGTCGGGTCGGTCGTCCAGATCGATTCGGGCGACGTGCGGTACAACGGCATCTACACGGTGATGGATACCGGCCCGAGCGTGCAGGGGCGGCAGGTGGATATCTACATGTGGAGCTGCAACGAAGCGTTGCAGTTCGGCCGTCAACGGATTCACCTCGTCGTGCTGCGCCTGGGATGGAATCCCCGCGCGACCACGGCCGGCTTCATGGATCGGTTCTTCAAGCGTCCGCCCGCTGCACCCGAACCGGCGCCGCTGCCGTCGCGGTCGATCGTGCCGCCGCCTCACGGCGGCGGAACGGAGAACTGAAGACGTTGAACTCAGAAGGACTGTGAATGCTACTCGCTGTCCTTTTAAGTTCTAACTTCTCAGTTCTAAGTTTTCTTCCCGTGTCTCCCCCTTGTACTGCAGCTCGAACAGCTTGAAGTAGATGCCGCGCTCGGCCAGCAGCTCCTGGTGGGTGCCGGATTCGCGCAGCCGGCCCTTGTGAAGGACCAGGATCTTGTCCATGTCCTGAATGGTCGAGAGCCGGTGGGCGATGGCGATCGTCGTGCGTCCCGCCATCAGCGCGTGCAGCGCGTCGCGGATCAGCAGCTCCGTCTCGGTATCGACGCTCGACGTCGCTTCGTCGAGAATAAGGACGCGCGGATCGAACGCGAGCGCGCGCGCGAACGACAGCAGCTGCTTCTGGCCCATCGACAGCGTCGAACCGCGTTCGGCGACCGCACTCTGGTACCCGTGGGGCAGCCGCTCGATGAACGCGTCGGCGTGCACGGCGTGGGCCGCGCTCCGCAGCCGAGCGTCGTCTATTGCTTGGTTGCCGAGGCTGATGTTCTCACCAATCGTTCCTGAAAAGAGATGCACATCCTGCAGGACGAGGCTGAACAACGCGCGCAGCTTGGCGAGGTCGAGATCGCGGATATCAACGCCGTCGACGGTGATGCGGCCGCGTGTCACTTCGTAGAACCGCATCAGCAGATTGATCAGCGTCGTCTTGCCCGCGCCGGTGGCCCCGACAATGCCGACCCGCTCGCCTGGCCGCACGTCGAAGCTCACGTCCTTCAGCACGTAGTCGGCGTCCTTGACCGGACCATCCCCGGCATCGCTCCCGGTTCCTGAGATCGAATACCCGAACCAGACGTGGTCGAACACGATGTGGCCCATCGCCTGGGGCGATCGCTGAATCGGCTGCGCAGGCGACTGAATCACGACCGGCTCGTCGAGCAGCTTGAAGATGCGCTCGGATGACGCCATGGCCGACTGCAGCACGTTGAACTTCTCAGACATGTCGCTGATGGGCCGGAAGAACCGCACCGAATACTGGAGGAATGCGACGAGCACGCCGATCGACAGAGTGTTGCGGAGCACGGCGCCTCCGCCATACCAGATGATCAACGCCGACGCCAGCGAGCTGACTGCCTCGATCGACGGATAGAACACCGCGTAGTAAAAAATAGATTCGATGTTGGCGTCGCGGTGCCGGCGATCGATCCCGTCGAACCGGTCGTAGTTCAGCGTCTCCCGACGAAACAGCTGCACCGTCGCCATGCCCGTGATGTTTTCCTGCAGGAACGCGTTGATACGCGCGATCCATCCTCGAACGACGCGGTACGAGTCGCGCACGTTGCGGCGGAACCATTGCGTGACCAGCACGATCAGCGGCAGCACGGAAAAGGCGACGAGGGCGAGCCGCCAGTTCATCCACAGCATCACGCCCATGATGCCCACCAGCGTGAACACGTCGCCGAACACCGTGACGACGCCCGACGTGAAGAGGTCGTTCAGGACGTCGACGTCTGAGGTGACGCGCGTCATGAGCCGGCCGACCGGGTTGCGGTCGTAATACTTGAGATCGAGCCGCTGCAGGTGGCTGTAAATAGCCATGCGCAGATCGAACATGATCCGCTGGCCGGTCAACTGGAGAATCCAGGTCTGCACGTACTCGGCGGCGAACGACGCGATGAGGATGCCAAGATAGATCGCCGCGAGGCGATCGAGCCCCTCCAGTTGGCCGGCGGCGATATGACGATCGATCGCGATCTTGATCAGATACGGCTGCGCCAACTGCGCCAGCGAGCCGCCGACGATGGCCACGAACGCGACCGTCACGGGTCGCCAATAGGGCCACAGATAGCCCAACAGCCGCCGCATCAACCGCGCGTCGTAGGCCTTCCCGAGGATTTCTTCTTCGTGTGGGGAACTCACGCTGAATAACCGTCAATGCGCCATGCAGAATGCACAATGCATTGTGCGTTTTGCATTTCGCATTTCATGAAGCCGCCAGCTCCTCTTCCAGCAACTGCTTCTTGTGCAACGCCGCGTACAGCCGGTCATGCCGGATCAGCTCGTCGTGCGTCCCGCGCTCGACGATGCGGCCTTCGTCTAAGACCAGAATCTGATCGGCGTCGCGGACGGTCGAGACACGATGCGACACAATGATCGAGGTGCGCGCGCGCATCACGTCCCGCAGCCTGGAGAGGATTTCTTCCTCCGTATAGGTATCCACCGCCGACAATGCATCGTCGAGAATCAGAATCGTGGGATCGATCACGATGGCGCGCGCGATTGCCGTGCGCTGCTTCTGACCGCCCGATAACGTGATCCCGCGCTCTCCCACCATCGTCTCGTAGCCCTTCGGGAAATCCGCGACGTCCTTGTCCAGCCGGGCGAGGGCCGCGGCCGCGACAATCCGCTCCATGCGAACGCCTGGTTCGACTGCGTGCGGTTCGAGAGCGAGCTGGGCATCCAGTCCAAACGCCACGTTATCGGCCAGCGTGTCCGAGAACAGAAACGGCTCCTGCGGAACGAACCCTATCGCCCCGCGGAGCACCGAGAGCGGCATCTCGCGCACGTCGATGCCATCGACGAAGACCGTCCCTGCCGGCGGATCGTGCAAACGGGCGAGCAGATTGATCAGCGTGGACTTGCCCGAGCCGGTGGCGCCGACGAGCGCCACTGTCTGACCGGCCTCGATCTTCACGGAGACGTGATTGAGTACCGGTCTGCCGCCGCCGTAGCTGAACACGAGATCGCGAAACTCGATCTCGCCGCGAAGCGTTCGACCGTCAATGTGGCGCGCGGCTTCAGCCGCGCGACGCACGGCAGGGCTGAAGCCCTGCCCCACATCTGGAAATCGCGTGTCTGCGATCGCCGGCTCGGTGTCGAGCACCTCCAGCATCCGCTTCCATGACGCCATCCCGCGCTGCAGCATGTTGGTGACCCACCCGAACGCGATCACGGGCCAGCTCAGCATCGTGAGGTACGAACTGAACGCCACGAACTTCCCGATCGTGAGGCGCCCGTTGATGACCTCGCGGCTGCCAAACCACAGCGTGATCAGCGCACCGAGTCCGAGAAAGAACGACATGCTGGGAAAAAACAGGCCCTGCACCGTCACCAGCCGCCGATTGCCCCGCAGATATTCCAGATTCGACGCGCGAAACCGCTCGAGCTCGTGCGCCTCCCGGCCGTAGGCGCGGACGACCCTGACGCCCGACAGCGCTTCCTGCACGACCGCACTGAGATCGGACAACTGCGCCTGGATCTGCTCGAAGCGCTGGTGGATGACGCTGCCGAAGTACTTCACCGAGATCGAGACGAACGGCAGCGGGATCAGCGCCAACAGCGTCAGCCGCGCGTCGATTGAGATCATCAGCGTCAGCGCCACGACAAGCGTCAGCAGCGTGCTCGCCGAATACATCACCGCCGGCCCAATCATCATGCGCACGGCGTTAAGGTCGTTGGTCGCGCGCGACATCAGGTCGCCGGTGCGATGGGTCTGGAAAAAGCTGAGCGGCAGCCTCTCCAGGTGCCCGAAGAACTCGTTCCGCATGTCGTATTCGATATGGCGCGACGCCCCGGTGAGAATGCGCCGCTGCAGGAACAGGAAGATCCCGCTGACGAGCCCGATCGCGAGCAGCAGGCCGCCGTACTCGATCAGCTTCGCGCGCGTGACGTCCGCTTTCAGATCGTCGATCGCGTAGCCGAGAATCCACGGTCCGATGACCGCAAGACCTCGGCTGACGATGACGCAGGCGAGCCCAATCTGGAAGTCGCGGCGATAACGGAGAGCGTAGCCCAGCAGCCGCCGAAACGAGGACATTATTTGAGTATAGTCGAGCGAAGGCGGGTAAAATTCCGGCTATGAATGCCCTATACGTCGTCGTGCCGTCGCTGTGCATTCTGGCGATCGCCTATCGCTACTACAGCGCGTTCATCGCGGCGCGAATCATGTCGCTCGACGACGCGCGCATTACGCCGGCGCACACGAAATTCGACGGGCACAATTACTACCCGACGAAGCGATGGGTGCTCTTTGGCCATCATTTCGCGGCCATCACCGGCGCCGGCCCGCTCATCGGGCCGGTCCTCGCCGCGCAGTTCGGTTACGCGCCTGGACTGCTCTGGATAGTCGGAGGCGTGTGCCTGGCGGGCGCCGTCCACGATTTCATCTCTCTGTGGGCCTCGACCAGGCGCGGCGGCCGATCGCTGGCCGACATCGCGCGCACCGAGATCGGTCCGATTGCCGGGACCACCGGCGCCGTCGCCATCCTCTTCATCGTCGTCATCGCGCTGGCGGGTCTGGGCCTGGCCGTCGTCAATGCGCTGGCGGAGAGCTCGTGGGGGACGTTCACCATCGGGATGACCATCCCGCTGGCGATCCTCATGGGTTTCCACATGTTCAAGTGGCGCAAGGGCCACATCAAGGAAGCCACGATCATCGGCGTCAGCGCGATGGTGCTGGCGGTCATCGTGGGACGGCCGGTCGCAAGCTCGCCGATCGGCTCGTGGTTTCTGCTCTCGCGCCATCAGATCACTTTCGCGTTGGCGGCATACGGGTTCGCCGCCTCGGTGCTGCCCGTCTGGATGCTGCTGACGCCGCGCGACTACCTCAGCACGTTCATGAAAATCGGCACGATCGGTTTTCTGATCATCGGCGTGATCATCGTGCACCCGACGCTCCAGGCGCCGGCATTCTCACAGTTTGTCAGCGGCGGCGGGCCCATCATCCCCGGGCCCGTGTTTCCGTTCGTGTTCATCACGATCGCCTGCGGCGCGATTTCAGGGTTCCACGCCTTGATCGCGACCGGCACGACGCCGAAGATGATCGACAAGGAGAGCGACCTTCGCCCGATCGGATATGGCGCGATGCTGTTCGAGGGCGTCGTCGGCATCATGGCGTTCATCGCGGCGACGACGCTGCATCCGGGCGACTATTTCGCCATCAACACGTCTCCCGCGGTCTTCACGACGCTGGGCTTGTCGACCGTCAATCTTCCGGATCTGCAGGCGCAGGTCGGCGAAGTCGTCGTAGGACGCACCGGCGGCGCGGTGTCGCTGGCGATCGGCATGGCCGACATCTTCAGCAAGCTGCCGGGCATGCGCGGGCTGATGGCGTACTGGTATCACTTCGCCATCATGTTCGAGGCGCTCTTCATCCTCACCACGATCGACGCGGGCACGCGCGTGGCGCGGTTCGTGCTGCAGGAATTCGTCGGCCGCGCCTGGAAGCCGTTCGCCCGACCGGACTGGATCCCCGGCTCCATCGCCGCGACCACGCTCGTCGTGCTCGCGTGGGGCTATTTCATCTGGACCGGGAGCATCAACACCATCTGGCCGATGTTCGGCATCGCGAATCAGCTGCTTGCCTCCGTCGCGCTGGCGGTCGGCACCACCGTCATCATCAACATCGGCCGGGCGAAGTACGCGTGGATCACCTTCGTTCCGCTCTGCTTCGTCTCGACGACGACGCTGACGGCCGGGTACATGAGCGTGCGCGACAACTTCTGGCCGCTGGCCGTCGGCGCGAACCAGGCGGTGCACCTGCAGGGATATATCGACGCTATCTGCACGGTCATCATGATGGTCTGCGTGGTGATCATCCTCGTCTCGGCCGCACGGCGATGGCTACTGGTCCTGACGGGCCGGATTCCGGTCTTCGAGCCCGCGGAGGGATAGCCAGGCCGACCGAGGGCCTTCCGTGCCTGTGCTATCCTGAGATCGCCTCTCCCAGCGGGCTGCCATCACGTTTCAGAGGATCTCAGACGATTATGACAACCCGATCTGCTACCGGCGTGTACGCGTTCGTCACTCTCGTCGCGTGGCTCGTTCTTCTCGCGGCACCGGCGCGTGCCCAGATAGCGCCGGCGGGCACCCAGGCGCCGCGTCGCCTCAACGACCCGGCGACCGGCGAGCGCTACCACATCGAGGCGGCCGCCGGATTCTGGTTCCCGGCCGCGGAGATGTCGATATCGAGCCAATCGCTAGGCATCCAGGGCTCGACGATTGATTTCAGGAAGGACCTCGGGCTGACCGATCAACGATTCCCCGAGCTGCACCTCGTCCTGCGGCCCGCGACGAAGCACAAGTTCCGCTTCCAGTACATCCCGATCAAGTACGACCAGACGGCGACGCTGACCCGAGATATCGTGTTCAACGGCCAGAAATATCACATCGCCGCGCCGGTCACCTCGACGCTCGACTGGAAGGCGTACCGGCTCGGCTACGAATATGACTTCGTGTCGGCCAACCGGGGTTTTGGCGGCTTCGTCCTCGACTTCAAGTACACCGACGTGACGGCGAGGGTGGCCAGCCTAGCGGTGGCGGAGTTCGCGCGCGCGCGCGCGCCGATTCCGGCCATCGGCGGCATCTTCCGCGTGTATCCGGTGCCGAACGTCTCGATCACCGGGGAAGTCACCGGCTTCAGCATCGACTGGCTGCCGAAGAGCATCACCAAGAACAACGCCGGCCATTACTTCGACGTCGATTTTTACGGCACGCTGAACTTCACCAACAACGTGGGCGTCCAGGTCGGCTACCGGTCGTTCGACGTCGGCTACGTGGTGAATACCGACACCGGATCGTTTACGGTGAAGGGGATGTACTTCGGGGTGGTCGCGAGGTACTGACTGACCTGCTGATCAACTGTGTCCTCAGTGTCCTTTGTGTTTACTCAGAGCTGGAATTAGCGCGGATTCGCTCCCACGGGCACCAGCTTCTCCAGCCGCCGATCCGCTTCGGTGAGCGTCTCGTGGCGTTTACAGTAGCAGAAGCGCAGCTTCGTTCGGCCGCGCGCGCTGTTGCTGTAAAAGCTGCTGCCCGGCACCGCCGCCACGCCCACGTCCTTCACCAGATACCGCGCGAACTCGACGTCGTCGCCGAAGCCGAAGGGGCTGATGTCGGTCATGATGTAGTACGCGCCGTACGGCTTGTAGCAGATGAAGTGATGGCGCTCGAGGACATCGAGCAGCACGTCGCGCAGCCGGCGATATCTCTCCGCAAGATCGACGTAGTACTGATTCGGCAGGCCCAGTGCCACGGCACCGGCTTCCTGGAGCGGCGCCGGCGCGCCCACTGTCAGGAAATCGTGAACTTTACGAATCGCACCCGTGAGCGAGGGCGGCGAGATCGTCCAGCCCACGCGCCAGCCGGTCACGCTGTAGGTCTTCGACAGGCCGTTAATCGTGACCGTCCGGTCCGCCATTCCCTCAATCGTCGCGATCGGCACGTGCCGGTGGCCGTCGTACACGATGTGCTCGTAGATCTCGTCTGAGATCGCCACCGCATCCCACTTCTGGCACAACCGGGCGATCGTCTCAAGCTCCACGCGTGTGAACACCTTGCCGGTCGGGTTATTCGGCGTGTTGATGATGATCGCTTTCGTCCTGCTGTTGAAAGCGGCGGCCAGCTCGTCGGGATCGAACGTCCAGCCTGCCCCGAGCGACGTCGAGGGGTCGGGCTCATGCAGCGTGACGAAGCGCGGCGTGGCGCCGGACAGAATCGCGTCCGGACCGTAATTCTCGTAAAACGGTTCGAAGACGACGACCTCGTCGCCGGGATCGATGATGGCCATCATGGTCGACATCATCGCTTCCGTCGATCCGCAGCAGACGGTCACCTGTTCGTCGGCGACGATCGGGAGGCCGTACCGCCGGGTGAATTCGCGCGCGACCGCCTCACGCAGCGGACGCGCCCCCCACGTCACAGCATACTGATTGACGTCGGCAGAAATGGCGGCAATCGCCGCATCCTTTACCGCGGCGGGCGCGGCAAAATCCGGAAAGCCCTGCGACAAATTCACGCCGCCGTGGAGATCGTTGAGCCG